>DASYIN010000096.1:0-13765 GCA_035997505.1 Steroidobacteraceae bacterium
GGCGAAGTCGGCTACTTTTTGTACGCGCCGGCCGACTACGGGCGGGTACGAAGCGCCGCCATGCGCAACCGCAAAGCGTTTCGCGCCGTATTTCCTAAATTCGGATTGCGTCTGCGGCGGCTGCGCATTGCCTTTTACGAATCCGGACCGCGAGACCATGACGCTGCTCGACGACAACTTGATTTTCGAGTTCCATGAAGATCATTCGGTCATTACCAATCTTTTCAATTTTACGATGCCGCTGATCCGCTATCGAATGTCCGACATACTGCGCCCCATCAGCGCTACTGGAGCGCGGCGCATCGTCATCCAAAATCTCGTGGGACGGACCGAGCAGATGCCCGTGTTCGTGAACAGCACAGGCGCCAAGGATTTCATCAGCCCGCACACCATCAACGAAGTATTCGTCGAGGGCGTGACGCGATTTCAAATGCAAATCACGGGACCCGCGTCGTTTCGCTTTCCGATTTGCGTCGAACCGCAACTGGACGGGATGCAGCGCGCGGCGGCCGCCGCCGGCGTTACGGGGCGCCTCAGAGAGATACTCGAGCAAAAGGGCTTGGGCAACGTGACATTCGAGGTGCCCATCGTCGCGGACATTCCGGTGAGCGAACGCACACGAAAGTTTCAATTGATCGTGGCGGCGCCGGCTTAAAAGCCGAGCGTAAGCTGCGGCGTATCGGGCGTCGGCGGCTGAAACAATTTGGTATTGAGTTCGTAGCGCTCATCGGCGCCCGCAAACCCCAGTTTGCGTTTCGCCAGGTCGAAACGCGTGCGCAACAGTTCCGCATAAGGGCCCGTGCCCCGCATGCGGGTCCCAAACTGCGAATCGTAGTCCTTTCCGCCGCGCGACTGATTGATCAGCGACATGACGTGCTTGGCGCGATCCGGGTAGTGCTCGGCAAGCCAGTCGCGAAAAATGATCTTCAATTCGTGCGGCAGTCGCAGCAGCACATAGCCGGCACGGCTCGCGCCGGCTCCCTTCGCCGCGCTCAAGATCTCCTCCATCTCGTGATCCGTGATGGCGGGAATCACAGGCGCGACCAGCACGCCCACGGGGACTCCGGCTTCAGACAACTGCTCGATTACCCGCAGCCGAGCAGCCGGCGATGCGGTTCTCGGCTCCAGGGTGCGCTTGATCTCGTTCGTCAGCGAGGTGACGCTCACCATGACCGATACCAGCTGATCTTTCGCAAGATCGGTGAGCAGATCGAGATCGCGGACGATCAAAGCGCTTTTCGTGACGATGGTGACGGGGTGGCGGCAGCGCGCCAGCACCGCGAGAATGCCGCGCGTCACTTCCAGCCGCTTCTCCAGCGGCTGATAGCCGTCGGTGTTGATACCGAGCGCAATGGTCTTGCAGACGTATTTAGGCTTGGAGAGCTCCGCCTCCAAGATACTCACGGCGTCGGCCTTGTAGAAAAGCTTGGTTTCAAAGTCCAAACCGGGAGACAGCCCGAGATAGGAGTGAGTCGGCCGGGCAAAGCAATACACGCAACCGTGGGCACAGCCGCGGTAGGGGTTGATCGACACATCGAAGCCCACATCGGGCGAATTATTCGATGTGATGACGCTGCGCGCCCGGTCCGGGAGCACCGTCTCCGTCGGGTTCTCGACGATTTCGTCCTGGTACCAGCCATCATCGGCCTTTTCCAGAATCAATGAATCGAATCGCCCCGCAACATTGGACGTTGATCCTCTGCCTTTGAAGGATTGATGACCGATTAAATGGCGCGGCATCCCTAAACTTTACGCGCGGCCGCAGCACTCGTAAATCCAGTAGTCGCATGCGCCGACTACTGTATAAGCCCGGCCACTTCGCGGGGCTTGAATTCGCGGGGCTTGCTATCGGGCGACGAACGCGCGCTCGATAACGTAGTCGCCCGGCTCGCCCACGTGGGGGGAGATCTTGAAGCCCCGCTGATCCAGCATCGCGGACAAATCCGCCAGCATGGCGGGACTGCCGCAAATCATGACACGGTCCTCCGCCGGATCGAGCGCGGGCACGTCAATGTCTTCAAATAGTTTTCCGGTCTCGATCAGCGCGGTGACGCGACCCTGGTAGCGAAAGCGTTCGCGCGTCACAGTGGGGAAATAGACCAGCTTCTCGCGCACCTGTTCGCCGAGATATTCATGGTGCGTCAATTCCCATTCGATGTAATCGCGGTACGCCAATTCGCTGCGATAGCGCACACCGTGCACCAGGATGACCTTTTCGAACCGCTCGTAGACTTCCGGATCCTTGATGAGACTCATGAACGGCGCAAGTCCGGTGCCGGAACTCAAGAGATAAAGGCGCTTTCCCGGTTTGAGATCATGCAACAGCAGCGTCCCGGTCGGTTTGCGGCTGATCAAGACTTCATCGCCCGGCTTGATGTGCTGCAGGCGCGAGGTCAATGGGCCGTCCTGGACCTTGATGCTCAAGAATTCCAGGTGCTCTTCGTGGTTCGCGCTGGCAATGCTGTAAGCGCGCATCACTGGCTTCTCGTCGATTTTGAGGCCCAGCATGATGAAGTGCCCATTCTCGAATCGCAAAGCCTGATCACGCGTTGTCGTGAAGCTAAATACCGACTCATTCCAGTGATGGACGGTGAGTACGCGTTCTGTTCCGATGGCAGCCATCCCGCCTATTATCCGGACATCGTGCGAAACAGCATAGTCGCCGAGCGATATATGCCTATGCCGAAACGATATTTCCGTAGCTGTAGGACGCGGGCGACAGCGGCATGGGCGATCAGCCCATGAACTCATGCGCCCTACACTCCTGCCGGGCTGGCCTCGTGTTGCGCAGACTGCTCGCGTGTCTCGAAAACACTGGAGAAATAATGAAAATTCTATCTGCGTTGGCGATTGTTTCAGTGATGCTGTGCGGCTGCATCAGCAGTGGCAGTCCGAATCCGCCGGCCAAAACCACCGTGGTGGTGCCGCCGGGGTCGACGACCACGGTCGTCTGCCAGGACGGAACCGCGCCGCCCTGCCAATAAGCTCGCCGACGGCTAATCGGCAGTTCGCCTAAGCGTAAGCGCCTCATATGCGCCGCCGAGCAGGGAAGCTCCGAGGGCGGCAGATCGATCCTGGTCGCGCTTCACGCGCCGCGCCTGCATCCATACTTGCCAGGCAAAAACGACGCCCTTGGTGTGAACGTGAAAGCCGGCGGCGCGCAGCGCATCCGCCCCCCAGGTATTGCAGGTACGAAATGCCGAATATTTGGGGACGGCCAAAAAATACACGCTGCCCTCGTAGGGCCCCTGTTGGTAGACCTTCAGCGCTTCACCTTGAGTGCGCAGGGATCGCCAGATAAAGGCTTGCAAGTCGTGCATCTGTTCTGCCTGCACGCTCAAGGCGACCACGTGCTTGGCGCCGAAAGCCTGTGCAGGCGAATTTGGTAACCCCGTCGCGAGGACAATGCCGGCACCAGGCCAGAGCGCCGATAACAGGACGGGCGCGTTGTGCTTCGGCGCCAAGAGATAGTGTTTGTCGGCGAATCCAAAAAAAACATAGCGCGCGCCCGGCAGCTCCGCCACCACTTGATTGAGCGGCGGCGCCAGATCGGCGACCGCCACGCCGATGTCGATATGCCAGCCGCGGCGGGCTACGTAGACGGTCGCGGCCCCTGCATCAGCGATTGCGGCCGACACCATGCACAAAGCGAGGAGGGCCGCGAACGGATAGACTGCTCGCCGGTTCACTTGCTCACGATCGCGATATCCCGCCTTGCATAACTCATACGCACCGTCTCAGCATAGCGCGACCGCTCGCCATCGACATCCGCCGCAACGCCGACGCGCGGCACTGTTTGCCACCCTGGCCTGTACCGCTGCCGGCCAATCCGCATGGGCGATCGACGAGATCGTGGTCGTCGGCACCACACCGGTGCCGGGATTGTCGATTGACGTCGACAAGGTGCCCGGAAATGTGCAGACGCTTCGGTCCCGCGACCTGACGCAGGATGGCAGTGCCAGCTTCATCGATGCATTGAGCACCCGAATTGGCAGCGTCAATATCAATGACACGCTGGCCGATACCCTCCAGCCCGACATACTGTACCGCGGCTTCGAGGCCTCGCCGGTGCTCGGCACACCACAGGGGCTCGCGGTCTATCAAAATGGCGTGCGCATCAACGAAGCCTTTGGCGATACCGTCAACTGGGACCTATTTCCCGATATCGCCATCGATCGAGTCGATATCGTCAGCGCCAATCCCCTCTTTGGCTTGAATGCCCTCGGCGGCGCGGTTTCAGTGACCATGAAAAACGGCTTTACGTTTCAGGGCGCCGATGGCGCCTTGTCCGGCGGCTCGTTCAGCCAGCGGCAAGGAGAGGCGCAATTCGGCGCGAACAACGGCGTGCTCGGCTTCTACGCCGCCGCAAGGCTCCTCGACCAGGACGGTTGGCGCCTGTTTTCGCACGATTCTGTGCGCCAGTACTACATGGATTTCAGTTTCCGGGAAGGCGGCGCCAGCCTCGATTTGAGCTATGCGCATTCCGACAATCATTTGTTCGGTCAGGGCGCGGCGCCGGTGCAGTCTCTCGCCTTGAATACGCACAATGTATTCACAGGTCCGCAAAACAACCTGAACACGCTGAATTTTGTAACCCTCAATGCGGATCTCAAGGTGACCGACACGCTCGCTACACAAGCCGTGCTGTACTCGCGAAATTACCGTCAGACCGTGGCCAATGGCGATAACTCCGACTACACCGCCTGCACGACCGACGAGGCGACAGGGCTTTTGTGCCAGGGCGACGGCCTGACACCCTTGAGCAACTCCGCCGGTGCGCCCATACCCGACATCTCCAACGGTGGAGATACGCTCATCGGGCAAAATGATTTCGAGCGCATCCGCTCCGACGGATGGGGCGCCTCCTTGCAGTTGACCGAAGTTGCGCCGCTGTTCGGGCATGGCAATAGTTTTGCGGTTGGCGCGACCTTCGATACCGCGGAAACGAATTTCTTTTCCGGCACCGAAGTGGGCGTTCTGGATGCATCCTTGACCGTGTTGCCCTCGAAGGCTTTCGTCGACACACCCGAAGGCACCGACTTCGCAGCGACGCCGGTGAACCTCAACGCCAACAACAAATACTATGGCTTTTATGTCACCGATACCTTTGACGTGACCTCGCTGCTGTCGGTAACGGCCAGCGGCCGATACAACGTGGCGAAAATCGACCTGACCGATCAGCTGGGTACGGCATTGAGCGGCAACAGCCGCTTCACGCACATCAATCCTGCCCTGGGCGCCACCTACCGGCTCATGCCCGACATCACCGCTTACGCGGGCTACTCGACGAACAATCGTGCACCGACTGCGAGTGAAATCGAGTGCTCCGACCCGTTGCGGCCCTGCCTGCTGCCCTCCAGTCTGGCCGGCGATCCGCCGAATTTGCGCCAGGTGATCGCGCACACCATGGAATTGGGGCTGCGCGGCCGAGGATCGATGCTGGGAGGGCAGCTATCCTGGAATGCCAGCGCCTTCAGAACGGATTCGGACGACGACATCTATGGCGTCGCGACTTCGGTGAGCACCGGCTTCTTTCAGAACATAGGCTCGACGCGCCGCCAAGGATTCGAGGCCAGCCTCAATTACCGCAATCAAGCTTGGTCGGGTTATGCGCAATTCAGCTATGTCGACGCGACCTTCCGCTCGCCGCTGCTGCTCAACTCGCCGTCGAATCCAATGCAAGATGACAATGGCGATATTCAAGTGCATCCCGGCGACCGGCTGCCTCTGATCCCTTTGAGCCGCCTCAAACTCGGCGCCGATTATTCTGTCTCGCACGACTGGTCGGTCGGCGGCTCGTTGGTACTGGCAAGCGGATCGTTCTATCGCGGCGATGAGTCGAATCAGAATCCGCAACTGCCGGGTTACCATATCGTGAACCTGCGTAGCTCCTACCGCATCAATCAGCGTTTCGAGCTGTTCGCCAAAGTGCAAAACCTGTTCGACGAACGCTACTCAACATTCGGCCTGTACAGCGATCCGACGGGTGTCGGAGCACCCGGCGTGCCCGCACTTGCCGACTCCAACGACCCCGGAGTGGACAACCGTTTCCGAAGTCCTGGTATGCCGCGTGCGTATTTTGGCGGCGTGCGGATTAGCTTCAATTAGGTTCTGCTAATATGCGCGCGTGAACGAACAGGTAACCCAGTTGTTGCCGGGTGCCGGCGCCCTCGCCCGTAAAGCCATGCCGATTCAGCGCTCCTCCGTGCTGGGTCAAATACTGTCGATGCGCAAGGATCTGGTCGGCCATTTGATGGCGCTCGAGAAGATTCACGGACCTGTCTGGAAGATCGCCATCGGACGCGGCGGCATGATCAGCTTGCTCGGCCCGGATGCGCTCGAGTTCGTCTGGAAGAACCGCGACGGCGCGTTTTCGAGTGCACGCGGCTGGGACCCCTACATCGGCAAGGTTTTCCCCGGCGCCATCATGGCGATGGACGGGGATCAGCATCGTTACCAGCGCCGCATCATGCAGGTTGCGTTTCGAAAGCCCGCGCTGCGCACCTACCTTGAACAAATGAGCCCCGCCATCGATTCAGGGTTGGGCGCGTGGCTGCAGCCGGATCAGGCTTCAGCCGGGCGTCGGATGTTTCCTCTTTTGAAGCAGCTCACCTTGGACCTTGCCGCTTCGGTTTTCATGGGCGTCGAACTCGGCCGCAGCGCCAAGGATTTGAATCGGGCGTTTGTAGCCACGGTAGCCGCGTCGTTGGCCATCATCCGCGTGCCCATCCCGGGCTTCTCGATGTGGCGCGGCATACGCGGGCGCGACCTTTTGGTGAAGCGATTCCGCGAACTCTTGCCGCAGAAACGCGCGACGCATACCAGCGATTTCTTCAGCGAGTTCTGTCACGCGCAAAGCGAACAGAGTGAGCGCTTCACGGATGAGGAAATCATCGATCACATGATTTTCCTGATGATGGCGGCGCATGACACGACCACCAGCACACTGACCACCATGATGTACCTGCTGGCGCGCCATCCGGAATGGCAGGAGCGCTTGCGAGCCAAGGCGGTCGCGCTGGGCCGCGGACAGCTCGAATTCGACGATCTCGATCAGGTCGAAGAGCTATCGTGGACCATGCGCGAGGCGCTGCGTTTGACGCCGCCGCTGACCTCGATGCCGCGCATGTGCGTCAAGGATACGGCGTTTCAAGGTTACGAGATTCCCGCCGGGATGTTGGTCGGCGTCTACCCGATCCATGTGCACTACATGGAGTCTTTGTGGACCGATCCTCTCAAGTTCGATCCTGAACGCTTCAGCCCCTCACGCCAGGAAGACAAGCGCCACGCGTTCGCCTGGGTACCCTTCGGCGGCGGCGCGCATATGTGCATCGGCCAGCATTTCGCCACCCTGCAGGTCAAGGCCATCATGCATCAATTGTTGCTGCGCTACCGCTGGAGCATCGCGCCGGGTTACGTCATGCCTCAGCAACTGGTGCCGATCGCAAAGCCCAAAGATGGTTTGCAGGTGACCTTGCAGCGTATCGCCGCATAAACCGGCGCTTCGGACTGATCATCGCGCGCGATTAGCCCAATCCTTGGCGTCGATCTTGAAAACCACATTGGGATGGCTCGGCTCGCCGGAGTAGCTGACCGATTCCTCGCCGATGTAAATCCCGCCGAGCTTCTCCATCGCCTTGCGCGAGCGCCAGTTGTTGATTCCCACCTTGAACGTCACGCGATCGACGAACTTGAAGGCATGGTCGAGCATCAGCGTCTTCAACGCCAGATTGTAGTGGCGGGCCCAGCGGCTGCGCGCGATGAAGGTGTAGCCGACGCTGATTTGCCGCTGCGCCTCGTCATAGTCGCAGTACCGGGAACTGCCGATCAATTCGCCATTGGTGTTGTCGAACACGCAAAAGGCGCCGCGTGATTCCATCGCGCCCTTGAAGAAGTTTTCGAAGACCGGCCGCTGGTAGCGGTCGCTGCTGGGATGCTGCTCCCAGATCAATGGATCCGACGCCACCGCGTACAAGCGCTCAAAATCGTCCGCCTCCAGCGGTTCCAGCTTGATCAGATCATTCTGCAGGCGAGGTTGCAACTCAAAGCTCATGGGGGTACCTCAATAACCGAACTTGTAGTGAATCTGTGCGTAGATCTGGCGGGGATTATTGTAGTGCACGCCGCCGAAAGTGAGGCTGTTGTCGACGAGCAAATGACGATTGGAGAGATTCAGAATCGTCAAGGAGGCCGAAAAGCTCTCCCCGAAGGACTTGCCCGCGCTCAAGTCGAGTTCCGTGTGACCTGCGAGATGGCTCGGCGGTGCCTCGCCGTTGGCGAATCCCGACCCGTAGGAAAGATTCATCGACGAAAACGCAGCGTGCGGCAGATTCAAGTCGAAACCGGCATTTGCCGTGTTGCGTTGATCGTGGTCCAACGCGAAGCCTCCCTCGGGCGGGCTGAAGTCCGTCAAGCCGCCATTGACGGCGCCGAAGCCGTTCGCGGTCTGATTCGAGTAGGCGAGATGGAATTGGCCGACATCCCACATTCTGGGAGAGCGGATGGCCAGCTCGTTGCCGCGGATCAGCGCACCTTCAATAGTGAGAGGCAGAAACGCACTTGAGTTGCCAATGTTGCCGTGATCAAAGAAGTTCTTGGCCGCGGTACGAAAGTGATCCACGTCGATGGTCCAGCCGTGAAATGGAATCGTGAAACCGACCTGATACTCCTGATCGCGTTCGCCGTGCAAAGGAATGAAACCCAAGTCGTTGTTCTGCGCGAACTGCAACAGCGGGCCGCTTAGGGTGGTCAGCGGCGGCGCCTGGTAATATTTGCCCCAGAAGCTTCGCAGCAGCCAATGGATGCCGGGCAACAGCACCGTGGCGCCGATACGCGGACTGGTGGCGTTCTCGGTCAATCCACCCGCGAAATGCGTTTGACGGATACCGCCGGCGAAGGTCAACCAATCCGATGCCCTGTACGTGTCCTCGACATACGCTGCGATCAGCGATCCCGTGGGACTCAAGATCTGATCTACCGGCGCATTGCTCTGATCGTTGAACAATACGTCAAATGTTTCACGATCGCGCTGGCTGAAACCGGTCACGCCCGCTTGCAGGTCATGCTGCGCAATGTGCAGGCGCAGCGTTTCCTGGCCGCCGAGATAGGTCGAGGATCGCTGATCCGTGGTGCTTACGGGTACGTCGTTGGGGCCCCCGTCCAGATCGGCGCGATTCAGGTGATAAAAAACCGAACTCGTCAACGCTGCGTCAGCGCCCAGCTTTCTCACCCAGGAAAGAATGGCAAAGACATCGGTTTCACGCTGCACGTCGTCGGCAAGCTGGCCGGGTGCGTTGGGGATGTCGTAATCGTCATGACGTGCGGAGAAGACCATACGAAACTGATCATCCGGCGTCGCGTTGAAAATGAGCGTGCTGAAGCCGCCATATCCATTCTGCGAGTCATGAATGATCTGTGCTACCGGCGTCGCAATCCCCAAGTCGCTGCGATTGCCGTTAACGCTCGCGTAGTAGGCGAATCGTTCCGTATGACTGCCGATGCTCAAGTAATCGTTGGTCTGGCCGTAGTTGCCTCCGCTGGCGACGAGTTCAGCTTGGTTGCTGCGCTCGAATCCGGTGCGCGGCACGACATTGAAGACCCCATAGGTGCGATCGCCCTGATCCGCCTGGTAGCTGCCGCGCTGCACCTCAAGATAGTCGATATCTTTGGGATCGATTTGCGGACCCAGATTGCTCGCAATGTTGGTATTGGGAATTTCCACCCCGTCGACCGCCCAGGTTGTCTGATGTCCGCCGCGCACATGCAGCTGGTCGTGCACGACGTAGGCGCCCGGCACGAAATTGGTGATCATCGCCAGGCTATTGCTGCGATCCGCTCCGGGAGCACGTGCGATGTCTTGTCGATTGACGATCGTCGTCGGCGTCGCAGTATTGAGTACCGTGGTCGCGGCGGCGGCAGTGACGGTCAAAGTATCCAATGCCGGTCCCTTTGCGAGCTGAACGTGGGCAATCGGAGAGAAGCCTGATGTCACGGTCACCGCCTGCGCCGTCCGGGTGAACTCGGTCGCACTGAGAGTCAAGACGTAGTCTCCCAGCGGCACGGTCATGAAGGAGAACTCGCCCTGCGCATCCGTCACCGAAGTTTGCGACCAGTCGGAAGTGGCGGATTTGAGCCGAACTTCGGCACGTGCAATCGGGCGGTGCTGCTGATCGTGCACGATGCCGCGCACGCTGCCCAAATCGGCGGCATGCAGCGGCGCCGATCCCAACAATGACGCCAGCAACGGCACCACCCAACAACCCGCCGGCAATGCACGGCGCAGGCACGCAAAATCAAAGCAATCACTCAAGCAATTCATGGAACTCTCCTCACACGCAATGACGGGCGCGCGCCCCTTTTAAAGAGCGGCGCGCGGCGACAAAATCAATTCATGCGAGTGAAGGCGGTCCGCGAGGTTGGTGGGTGCGTTGCGCCCGATGGCTTAAGGAGGGAGTCTGAAAGGCAACGGTTCTCTGGACCACCGCGGGCGCGGCAGCCACAAAACCAATGTGGTGTGAGATCGGTGCGGCGCCGGGCGCACTGCCAAACGGGCAAGATTCGAAGTCCGCGTGCGTTCCCGCATGGCCGAGCGTTCCCGGATGGTGATGCAGATGAGCAGGCATCCCTGCCGTGGTGCCGGGGCACAATTCCAGCGCAAACGGCACGCCGTTGGCCGGCATGAAGCCAGCTGGGACATAAGCACGCAACAGCAGCACGGCCAGCAGCAGGATGCCGGCCCATGAACCTCGACCGTTGGGTCTAGGCTTGCGCACGCTTTACGCCGCCGCGGGTGCCCGTGCTATCGGACGAAATTTTTTGAACGCCGCGACGCCCAGTCCGATGAACACGATCAACAGCACGCCCTGCGCAACGGCGAACGGCGGCTCTTTCTGCGTCGGCGCGAGCGCATGCACGAACGAAATCTTCTGGAATGACTGCACCACCAGCACGAAGCAGTTCAAGTACAACGCGATAGCCGCGCAAACGACATAGGTGCCGCGCCACGCTCCCGCGAGCTTGTAGCCGTACAGCGCGAGTAAGGCCAGCGCCAGCGCGATGAGCGAGATCAGCCCGATGAGCTTCGGCGGGTCAAGAGATCCGATCACCCGCGGCGCCTCAGCCGGCGTATCGAACATGAATCCGGTGACGCTGGTCAGCACGGTCGTAATCAAAAAAACCGCGGTCGTGCCAGGCATGCGCCTCGCGCTCAGCATGCCCACGGCAGCGAGGAGACCGCTGACGATGGCGATGAGGCTGATGATTACGTGAAGCTGCGTGAAGGTTGCCAAGGGCATCCCAAGAATCATGTTGAATCCCTCCCGTCCGTTCGAAGGCGGCTTGTCAACGGGGAAATTTACGCCGTTCCGGGCAAATAGTCAGCGTAGATAGGGGAATTCTTGAGTGGATCGGGGCTTGGCGATGTAAAAGCCCTGGGCGAAACCGATCCCGAGCCGCCCCAGTTCGGCCAGGACTTCCGGGGACTCGACCCGTTCGGCGATGGTCTGAATCCCCATCGAACCGCCGATCTGGCTGATGGCAGCCACCATGCTGCGGTCGACCGGATCGCGGGTGACGTTTTCGACGAACTGGCCGTCGATTTTGAGGTAATCGACCGGCAGGGTTTTCAGATACATGAACGATGACAGGCCGCTGCCAAAATCATCGAGCGCGAAGTGGCAGCCGCGATTCTTCAGTTCGCGCATGAAGTACACGACGTTGTTCAGGTTCTCGATCGCCGCGGTTTCGGTGATCTCGAAGCACATTGCCCCGGCGGCCAGCTGGCCGGCGCTGAGCTCGGCGATGAGGAATTCCAAAAACCGCTCATCGTTGAGCGAGGTGCCGGACAGATTCACCGCAACGGTAAACGGTTTGACGCCGGATTCAATCCGATGGACCAGCCGGTCAAGGGCCTGGCGCACCACCCAGCGATCGATCGACGGCATGATGTTGTAGCGCTCCGCTGCGGGGATGAATTCGGCCGGCGTCACGATGGTCCCGGTCTCATCCCGCAATCTCAGCATCAGCTCGAAATGCTCCCGCTCCTGCGGCCTGGGATGGATCGCCACAATGGGCTGGTAGAACAATTCGAAGCGGCTCTCGTCGCGGGCGCGCGCCAGCTTGGAAACCCAGTGCATCTCTCGATGGCGTTCCGGCATGTCGTCGGGCTTGTAGAGCTGGACGCGATTTCTTCCCGAATCCTTGGCCGAATAGCACGCGACGTCGGCGGCGCTCATGACATTGGCGACGGTCGGTATTTCATTGGTGATTTGCACGATGCCGATACTCGCACCGACTGCGAGCACCCCGTCCTGCCACGTAAATCGATAGTCGCGTATCCCCTGGCGCAGGTTCTCCGCAATGCGCAGTGCCTGATCCAGTGCGCAGTCCTGCAGCAGAATACCGAACTCATCGCCGCCTAAGCGTGCGAGGGTATCTTCACCCCGCACCCGCGATTGAATCACGCCGGTGATCTGCTTCAAGAGCAGATCGCCCGCCGGATGCCCGCAGGTATCGTTGACCAGCTTGAATTGATCCAGATCCAAATACAGCAGCACATGACGCGCGTTCGCGTTCTGCCGCGCCTCCTCGACGGCGACGGTCAAGCGGTTTTCGAATTCACGTCGATTGATGAGGCCGGTCAGCGCATCGTGGCTGGCCTGGTAGTGCAGCGCGCGATGCAGCCGGCGCTCCTTGCTGATGTCGTGGAACACCATGACGGCGCCGATCAGATTGCCCGCACGGTCGCGGATGGGGGCTGCCGAATCCTGGATCGCGATCTCCTGCCCCCGCCGGTTGACCAGCACCGTATGTTCGGCCAGCCCCAGGATCTGTCCTTCGCGCAAACAGCGCGCCACCGGACTTTCGCCGGCGACGCGGGTGTTTTCATCCACCACCGTCAGGACGCTGCCGATCAGCTGACCTTGCGCCTCTCGGTTCTCCCATCCGGTCAAACTCTCGGCGACCGGGTTCATGTAATCGATGCGCCCTTCAGAATCTGTGGTGATCACGGCATCGCCGATCGACTGCAGCGTGACCTGGGCGCGCTCCTTGGCCTGGAACACGGCGGTCTCCGCCTTCTTGCGTTCGGTGATGTCGGTGAGCGTGCCCTCATAGCCGGTGACCCGCCCCTGTTTGTCACGCACCACGCGGCTCGATTCCATGACCACCAGCATGGAGCCGTCCTTGCGGCGCAAGACGCATTCCTCGTTGCGCAATTCACCTTCAAGCTCGACCCGGCGAACGAAGGTCTCGCGGTCGCTCGGATACCAATACAGAGCCCCTGCCGGCACCTCGTACAATTCTTCGGCGGAGCTGTAGCCCATGAGATTCACGAAGGCCGGGTTGGCGACCAGGATCCGGCCGTTGCGCGAGGTCTGATAGACGCCCTCCATCATGCTTTCGAACAGCCCGCGAAACTTCGCCTCGCTGTTGCGCAACGCATCCTCGGAGCCGCGGCGCTCGATGGCGATGCCGGCAATCTGCGCCATGCGCGACATGAGTTCATGGTCCCGCGAGGTCGGAATGCCGGGCTGGCGCCGGTAAATGGCGAATGTGCCCACCACCCGTCCGTCCGACGCGATGATGGGAGTCGACCAGGCAGCCCGCAAGGCGGCATGCAGCGCCGGCTCGCGCCTGAATTCCCACAGCGCATCCGACTCGATATCGGCGACGGTGATCTGGCGCGCCAGGTACACCGCAGCGGCGCAGGAGCCGTAGCGAATACCGATGGGCGCATTATCCATCGCCGCCACGAACTCGCGCGGCA
>DASYIN010000097.1:0-21128 GCA_035997505.1 Steroidobacteraceae bacterium
CACGAGCCGGTATCGGCGGGCGGCGGCGGCTTCTTCGCAATCACCGGCTTAGGGATAGGCGCGGGCGCCGGAGTGGGAGCGGGCGCCGGGGCGGTATTTTCCACAGGCTCAGGCGTCGGCGCTGGGGCCGTCGACTGGGCCGTGCTCGGCTGCGTCTCCACCGGCTTCGGCGCAGGCGTCGGAGCAGTCGCGACTTGCGGCGGCACCGGTGCCGGAGCGGGCGCGGGCGGCGTCGAGCTGCCGAGCTTGCGCTGCAGCTCGCTTAATTCGTTGTTCTTCAGGTCGAGCAGCCGATGCGCATCCGCGAGCTGTCCTTCCAAATCCTTGACCCGGCCCTTCAGCGCCTGCGCTTCACCTGAGGACGCGGATTCGCTGCTGCTGTTGCTGGTGCCGCTGCCGGCACCCGGCGTTACCAGACGCAAATGACCGCTGGGCGCAGAGGCGGTGTTGCCGCGCCACGCCTCCATCTGGCGATGCACTTCGCTCGTCGCCTCGGACTGATTCATCGCGGCGATTTCATCGCCGCCCGGTACGCGCAGCACGGAGCCGCGCCGCAGAATATTGATATTGCCGCCGAAGGCGTCCGGATTCGCGCGGTACATGGCGATCATCGTCTGATCCATGTCGTTACGGCTTGCCGCATGCAAGCTGCGGGCGATCTTCGTGAGCGTATCGCCTTGGGCGACGCGATACGTGCCGTCGCCGGCAGGCGCGGCAGTCTCGCCGCTGGGACTCGGCCCGCTGCTCGCTGTCGGGCTAGTTGCCGCGTTGCCTGCGCTTGAAGCGCGGCTGGCGGGTCGACCGGCGCGGCTAGAACGGGTCTTCGGGGGCGTGGGCGCGGTGGCCGACGCGTCCGGCGTCGGCGCCGGGCTCGCTGCGGCCGGGGCCGCTCTTGTTCGCGGGGGAGCTGCCGCTGCCGGCGCCGTGGTGGTGGCGGCGGCTACGGGAGCAGCCGAGCTGGCTCGCTCGCCCGGTGTGTACACCGGCGGGTCAAGCAACACGGTGTACTCGCGCATCAGGCGTCCGCGCGCCCAGTTCACCTCCACCAAGAACGTGACAAAGGGCTCGGGAATCGATTCGGTCGACCGCACCAACAATACGTCGCGGCCATCCTTGCTCTTGCCCACTTTGAACGTGAGCGTTGACAGGAACGGCGGCTTATCGATGCCGTACCGGGTGAATGCATCTTTCGGAGCGAGAGCCGCCCGCAGCGCGCCCAATTCGTCCGGACCGGCCGCAATCAGGTCGATCTCAGCGTTCATCGGCTCGTTCAGGGCTGAATTCAGATGAATCTCACCCAAGCCTAACGCCCACGACAGGGTTGGGCATAGCAGGCACGCCATCAGCATGAGGCGAGGCAGGGTCACAAACATTTCTACTCCCGGAATTCTGGCGGGCAAGCGGACAAAGTTCATTGTCCAATAAAGGCTTGGGCGCGAATTCTCACTTGCCTTTTACATAAGCCAATAACTATATCTTACTGGCCTCTATTTACCAAAATCTGGCCCACTGAAACTGCGTTATGTGCCGCACATTTCCTAACATTATCAGCCACCACCCAAAAATTTAGACCTCGATCACGAGTCAAATCAGCCCTAATACGGCCTACATATACCTGATCTGGCTCCGTGGCCAGTGTGGCAGGCGTCGGAAATTCAGCAATCGAGTCAGCATCAATGACCCGGAGGCCTGTCCCGCGTTGCAGCACGTTTAGGGCTTCCCCAAGGCTCAACGGTCGTTCAAAGGCAGCATGGACCGCCAAACTGTGCCCAAAGAACACTGGCACACGGACCGCCGTGGCATTCACCTGAAGTCCGGGCAAATTCAGCACCCGGCGGGTCTCCTCCCACAATCGGCGCTCTTCGCGCGAGGCGCCGTCGGCCTCCAGCGCGTCCACCTGGGGAATCACATTAAAGGCGATCTGGCGTCCAAATGCCCTGCCCCGCGCCTTCTTGCCGCTGAGCATGGCAACGGTTTCGCCGGCCAGCTCATCCATGGCACCGCGCCCGCTGCCTGAAACCGCTTGATAAGTGGCGACTTCCACGCGGGTCAGACCGGCAAGTCTGTGCAGCGGCGCCAACGCGGTGGCCAGCGCGACGCTGGCGCTGCCCGGCAGTGCGATCAGACCGCGTTCACCTATCGCATCAAGCACCTGCGGATTGACATCCGCGGCCACCAACGGCACATCGTCGCGCGAGCGGAACGCCGCGGATCCATCGATGACCCAGGCATGCGCGGCTGCGGCTTGGGCATAGCGTTCCGACAACGCCGCCCGTCCGCAAAAGAAAGCCAGATCCACACGCGAGAAATCAAACGCGGCGACATCGCCCACCGTGAGTTTCGCAGCCTCATTGCCGACCGGCCCTCCGGCGCTGCGTTCATCATCGAGCACATGCAGCTCGGATGAGGCGATTTTTCGCTCGCGCAGCTCTTCGATCACGGCGGCGCCGATCAGACTCGAAACGCCGACCACCGCAATGCGCAGCTTTGCCGCGGGCGTGCTCATCGGCGCGTGATCACGGGCGTGGGCGAGACCACGTCGGCGCACTGAGCGCGAAATCGCAAACAGTGGTCCATCAGCACCAGCGCCAGCATGGCCTCGGCGATCGGCGTGGCGCGAATACCGACGCAGGGATCGTGGCGGCCGGTGGTGACCACTTCGACCGGCTCACCCTGGATATTGATCGTTTGGCCGGGCAGCGTAATGCTCGAGGTGGGTTTCAGCGCCAGGCTCACCACGATGTCCTGGCCGGAGGAGATGCCACCCAGCACCCCGCCGGCGTGATTGCTCTTGAAGCCTTGCGGAGTCATTTCGTCGCGATGTTCGGAACCTCGCTGTTCGACGGACCTGAATCCGGCGCCGATCTCGACGCCTTTCACGGCGTTGATGCCCATCATGGCGCTCGCCAGATCGGCGTCGAGCCGCTCGAACACCGGCTCACCCCAGCCCGGCGGCACGCCCGTGGCGATGACCGTCACGCGTGCGCCGATGGAATCTCCCGCCTCGCGGATCCGCCAAATAAAATCCTCGAGCTCCTGAACGCGCGACGGATCCGGACAAAAGAAGGGATTTTCGTATGCGGCGGATGGATTGACCGGCTCGAGCACCAGCGGCCCCAATTGCGCCAGATAGCCATGGATGCCGATGCGCTGGCGCTCGCGCAAATATTTACGCGCAACCGCACCGGCCGCGACGCGCACCACGGTCTCGCGCGCCGAGGAACGGCCGCCGCCGCGATAGTCGCGGAAACCATATTTTTGCTGGTAGGTGTAATCCGCGTGACCGGGCCGAAAGCGGTCCTTGATTTTTTCATAGTCGCGCGAACGTTGGTCTTCATTCTGCACCAGCAAGGCGATGGGCGTGCCCGTGGTTTTGCCTTCGAACACTCCCGACAGGATCCGCACCGTGTCGGGTTCATGACGCTGACTGGTGAACTTCGAGGTTCCCGGACGCCGACGGTCCACGTCGACCTGCAGCTCCGCTTCGGTAATTTCCAGGCCCGGTGGGCAGCCGTCGATCACGCAACCGAGGGCTGGGCCATGGCTCTCGCCAAAGCTGGTCACCGTGAAAATCCGCCCGAAGGTATTACCCGCCACGCCTTGACTCTCCTGGCAGCGCCTGCAGATCGCGCGCCCGCAACAAAAATACGCCTTCGCCGCCCATGGCAATGCGCGGCCAGATGAACGGCAGCCGCGGAAATGCGCGCAACAATTCCTTCTCGCTGTTGCCCACCTCCACGACCAGGATGCCCTTATCCGCGAGGTACGATCGCGCGTCGGCAAAAATTGCCCGCACCGAATCCAAGCCATCGACGCCCGATGCCAGCCCCAACTTCGGCTCGTGCCGGTATTCGGGCGGCAACGTCCGCATCTCCGCGCGCCCCACATAGGGCGGGTTGCTCACGATGATATCGTAACGCCGCTTGGGAACTCGGCTGAAATAGTCCGACTGCAATGCACGGACGCGTCCGCTCAAAGCCAACCGGCGCAGGTTGCGCCGGCAAACCTGCAATGCCGGGGCGGAGATATCGGCGGCATCCACCCGCGCCCGCGGGAAAGCCCTGGCGCAGGCCAGCGCAATCGCGCCTGAGCCGGTGCCGATATCCAAGATGCGCCGCACGCCCGCTGCCCGGATCCAGGGCTCGAAGCGGTTGAGCACAAGTTCTGCGATCGGCGAGCGAGGCACCAACACGCGTTCGTCGACATACAGTTCAAGTCCCGCAAAAAAGGCGCGATGCGTGAGATAGGCAAGCGGCATGCGTTCGACGATACGTCGATGCAGCAGTTCATCGATGCGCGCCGCCTGACGCCGCGTCAGACTGCGCGGATACGCGCCGGCACCCAGGGCATGCTCGAGTCCGGCGACAAAGAACACCAACTCAGCCGCTTCGTCGCGCGCGTTGGCGGTGCCGTGGCCGAAAGACACCCGCGCTTTGCGCAGCGCCCGCGCGCACCGCTCAATGGCCGCGCCGACGCTGACGGCGCGAACGGGCTTCGCGGCTGTATGGGATAATCGCGGCATGACTGATCGATCGAAACTCTTGGCTTTCCTGGTTCTCTGTGTTGCCGTGGCGGCCGGTTTGCTCGCGGTGCGCTTCTTATCGCCGAAGCCGCCGGCGGTTCTGGCGACCGGTACCTTACTCGCACCCGCGCGCCCGCTGGCGGATTTTAGCTTGATTGACAACCAGGGCCGCCCTTTTGGTCCCGCCAATCTGCGCGGCCATTGGTCCTTGATGTTTTTCGGCTATACCCAGTGTCCGGATTTTTGTCCCTCGACGCTGACCACGCTTGCGGCCGTGGAAAAGCAGCTGCGTGCGGCGAAGGCGGTCGAGCCGCCGCGAGTCATTTTCGTTTCGGTCGATGCCAAACGCGATACACCCGAGCAACTCAACCGCTATGTGCCGAATTTCGATCCGGAATTCGTCGGCCTGACCGCCACCGATCAGGCGGGCATCGAAGCGATCGCCAGGCGATGGGGCATCGCAGTGGCCATCCAATCCGCAGCCAACGGCGACTACATCGTCGATCACTCGGAAGCAATCTTCGTCATCGATCCCGATGGCAAAATCGCGGCAGTTCTGACCGGCCCCTTCACGGTCGACGCCTTGCAGAGTGATTTCCGGCGCATCGTGACGGCCCGCGCGTGATCTCGAGCCGCCTGTTCATGTGGTTTCAGTACATGCTGCCGCAGCATGCGCTGTCGCGGCTGGTGTTGCGCGCAACTCGGGTGCGGACACCGTGGCTGAAGAATGCGCTGATTCGAGGGTTCTTGAAGCTGTACACCATCGACATGTCCGAGGCGGCGCAAACCGACCCGCTGGGCTACGGCAGCTTCAATGAGTTCTTCACGCGCTCGCTCAAAGCCGATGCGCGCGCAATCGCCGCAGATCCGCGCGCAATCGCCTGCCCGGTGGACGGGACGGTCAGCGAGGCGGGCCAAATCGTTGGCGATCGGCTGCTGCAGGCCAAGGGCCGCTACTACAGCCTCACCGAGTTGTTGGCCTCGCGCGCCTGGGCGAACGACTTCGAAGGCGGCTCCTTCGCCACGCTGTACCTGGCACCGTACAACTACCACCGGGTGCACATGCCGCTGCGCGGGCAGTTGCTCGAGACGGTCTTTGTGCCGGGGAGCCTGTTCAGCGTCAATGCGGCCACCGCCTCGCTTGTGCCCCGGCTGTTCGCGCGCAATGAACGGGTGCTGATCCTGTTTGACACGGCATTCGGACGAGTCGCACTCATAATGGTCGGCGCATTGAACGTGGGGAGCATCGCGACCGTATGGGCCGGCGACATCACGCCCGCAGCGGCACGCACCGTGAGCGCGCTGCCGGCATCGGATGTTGCGCTCGACAAGGGTGAGGAGCTGGGACGGTTCAACATGGGCTCAACTGTCATTTTGCTGTTTCAACGCGATCGAGCCTGTTGGCATGCCGACTTGCGCGCAGGCGCGGTGGTCAAACTGGGACAATCGTTGGGAATTCTCGAGTGAGCTGGCGCCCGACCGCAACGCACGCAGCGCTGGTGCAGCGCGCGCGCATGCTGCGCACCACCCGGGCATTTTTCGAACAACGCGGCGTGCTGGAAGTCGAAACGCCGATCTTGAGTGCCGCCGCGGTGAGCGACCCGCAAATCGAATCGCTGGCGACTCAGATTGCGGGGCTGCCGGGACGCCGATATCTGTGTCCCTCGCCTGAGTACGCGATGAAGCGTTTATTGGCGGCCGACAGTGGCGATATCTATCAGATTTGCAAGGTGTTTCGGGACGCCGAGCGCGGTCGTTGGCACAACCCCGAATTCACGATGATCGAGTGGTATCGCGTAGGGCAAGACGATGCCGCGTTGATGGACGAGGTCGAAGCGCTGCTGGGCCAGCTGTTGGCGCCGATGCGCTCGCTCGGTGGCGCGGAGCGATTGAGTTTTTCGGCGGCTTTGCAGCGGCATGCCGGCGTCGATGCCTTTGACTCCAGCGATGCTGATCTGCTCGAGGCTGCGCGACGTCATGACATCCACTGCGACGCCGAACTGGATCGCGACGCAAAGCTGGATCTTCTCATGGGCCTTGTCGTCGGGCCGCGGTTGGGCCGCGAGCGCCCCTGCTTCGTGTGCGACTATCCGGCCTCGCAGGCAGCACTCGCGCGCTTGAAGCCCGGTCTGCCGCAGGTGGCGGCGCGCTTCGAGCTTTATCTCGACGGCTTGGAGTTGGCGAACGGGTTTCACGAGCTCGCCGAAGCAAAGGAGCAACGCGTCCGCTTTACGCGTGACTTGGCGCTACGCGGTGCGCGCGGTCAGTCGCAGCCGCCGTTGGATGAGAATCTGTTGGCGGCACTCGAGCACGGCCTGCCCGATTGCGCCGGGGTTGCTTTGGGGTTTGACCGCGTGGTCGCGATTGCGCTGGGCGCGGGGCGATTGGCAGACGCCATGGCGTTCAGCTTCGAAGACGCGTAGAGGGCGCCGGTGTTTTGGCGCCTCGTGTCTGGCGCCTCGCGCCTAGCCTTTGCCGCGCGACAGATACTCGCCGGTGCGGGTATCGATGCGCAGTGTCTCGCCCTCATTGATGAACAACGGCACGCGGACCATGGCGCCGGTTTCAAGCTTTGCGGGCTTCGAACCACCAGTCGCGGTATCGCCGCGCACGCCAGGGTCGGTTTCAACCACCTTGAGTTCCATATGTGCCGGCGGGGTAACCACCAGCGGCACGCCGTTCCACAATGTGACCACGCAAATGGTGCCGTCCTTGAGCCACTGAGCACCCTCGCCCACCGCCTGCTTCGACGCCGTCAACTGCTCGAAGGTGTCGGGCACCATGAAGTGGAAGAAGTCTCCGTCGCTGTACAGATATTGCATATCCGTGTCGACCACATCGGCCGCCTCCACGGTATCGCCTGACTTCCAGGTGCGTTCGATGGTGCGGCCGGTCTTCAGGTTGCGGACTCGCACCCGGTTGAACGCCTGCCCTTTGCCGGGTTTGACCATCTCGTTCTCGACGATGGCATAGGGGTCGCCATCGATGAGAATCTTCAGTCCGGCTTTGAATTCGTTTGTGCTGTAGTTAGCCATCGAGGCCTCGCATTGAAGGGCGCGTATGATAGCCGCAACTCAATGTTGTGGCCAGTTGGGGCGCCGATCTTGGGCCGGTGTAGACGCCCGTCCCAGTATCGCCGAATTCTAAGGTGCTACACTTTGCGCCAGATTACGAGGATTTTCAGTTGAGCGAACAGGGAGCCGTACCGATGATCGTGTTGACGAGGTCGCAGGACCACGTCGAGGCGATCAATAGCACTCTGCGCAAGGCGGGCCATCCGGTGCATTGCACCTGGCTGTCCGACGCCAGCGATTTGGGCGATGCCCTGACGCAGCTCAACCCGGAAATGCTGATCGCCTTCGTCGAAGAGCTCAACGTGGATCTCGCCTCCATCATGAAGGTGAGGCAGCAGAGCGCCCCCGGCATGCCGGTGCTGATCGCGCGCGAGACCGTTGATGAGGCGGCGATCGCCGAGGCCATGCGCCTGGGCTGCCAGGACGTGGTCACGCTGGCGAATCGCAATCGTCTGCAGGCGGTCGCAACCCGCGAGCTGCGCGCGCATCGTTTGGAGCGTGCGCTGTCGACGACGCTGTCCTCCGCCCGCGAATACCGCGACCAGCTGCAGAAATTTCTGGAGGGCTCTGCGGATGCCATCACGCACGTGCAGGAAGGCATTATCGTGGATGCGAACCGTGCGTGGCTCGAGCTCTTCGGCTATTCGGAGAACGATGCGCTGAATGGCACACCGCTCATGGATTTGTTCGAGCAGGAAACGCACCCCGCCCTGAAGGGCGCGCTCGTCGCCTGCCTGCAGGGCAAGTGGAGCGGCCACGGCCTCAAGGTCCAGGCTTTGCTTTCAGACGGCTCGAGCCTTGCGCTTGAACTGATCCTGACGCGCGCCGACTATGAAAACGAACCCGCCGTGCGCATTGCGATCTCCGCGCTGCATAAAAAAGACAGCAATCTGGAGCTGCAGCTCGCCGATGCCGTCAAAAACGATGCCACCACGCAGTTTCTGCAGCAGCGCTACGTGCTCGCCGCCATGCGCGAGCGCGCCGCGCAGAACATGAAGGGCGGCGTGCGCCAAGTCGCGCACTTGAAGCCCGATCGCTTCATCGACATCCAGCACGCCATCGGCGTGGTCGCCAGCGAAGATTTCATGGCGCAGCTGGCCGAATTGCTGCGCTCGCAATTGACGGCGAACGATCTGTGCGGCCGCTTCGGCGGCAACGGCATCCTGGTGATGCTGGATCGCGGCACGGCAAAGGACGTTGAGACTTGGGCCGAGAATGTGGTCACGCGCGTACACGACCATGTCTTCGTGCTCGAGGACAAGACCCTGTCGGCCACCGTCACCGTGGGCTTGGGACTGCTGCCGCCCACGAATCCCGACGTGGGCGCCGCCATTACCGACGCGGTCAGCGCCACGCGCCGCGGACGCGAACTTGGCGGCAACCAAATGTACGTGGTCGACAAGGCGGACACCGATACCCGCGTGCAGGCCTACGACAAGATTTGGGTGAAGCACATCAAGAGCGCCTTGATGGAGAATCGCTTCCGACTGGTGCAGCAGCCGATTGCCAGCCTGCTGGGCGAGGACAAGGGTATGTTCGACGTGCTGGTACGCATGCTGGACGAACAGGGCAATGAGGTGCTGCCGGCGGAGTTCATCGCCGCTGCCGAGCGTAACGACCTGATGAAGAATATCGATCGCTGGGTGATCGGCGCGTCGATGTCGTTCGCCGCCAATCGCAAGGCGGCTTGCATCTTCGTGCGGCTCTCAAAGGACACGATGCTCGACAAGAGCTTGTTGGCATGGCTCGATCAGCAGCTGAAGTCGCTGAAGATCGAGCCCAAGCGCCTTTGCATGCAGGTCACCGAGGAGCTAGCAACTCAGTACGTGCGCCAGACCACCGAGCTGGCCGAGAGGTTGCGCAAGCTGGGCTTCCGTTTCGCGCTGGAGCATTTCGGCACCGGACGCGATCCCTTGAAGCTCCTCAACGACATCGAAATGAATTTCATCAAGGTCGACGGCTCCCTGATGCAGGGCCTGTCGACCAACCAAATCCAGCAGCAGCGCGTCAAGGGTCTGGTGGAGGCGGCGAAGCGCAAGGGCATCGAGACGGTGGCCGAGCGCGTCGAGGACGCCAACACCATGGCGGTGCTGTGGCAGCTCGGCATCGAATTCATCCAGGGCTACTTCGTGAATGCGCCGGAAGATGTGACCATGTCGGGCGAGCGCTAGAGCCGCGCCCGATGCACCCTCGAGCCGCGCGCAAACTCCGCGCGCAACATCAAGCGGGCGCCACCTCGAGCCGGTCGATCTGCTTATAGGCGCGGGAGAAGCGCTGCCGGCGCTGCCCCTTCCTGTCCTGGAACTGCTTTAGTTCCTCGAATTTGAGCTTCATCGGCGCACTGTTGCCGCTGTAAATCGTCAGCACCTCGCCCGGCGCCACGACCGCCATGGCGACCAGGTACTCGTCGCGCTCGGCGGATTTCTTGCCGGGTATGCCGAATAGGTTCTGCCCCTTGCCGGCGGTCATTTCCTCGATCTGAGCGACCGGCAGGGCCAGCGCTTCGCCGTCGTTGTTTACGAAGATCGCGAGTGCCTCTTTGCTGGTCAAGGGCTGGGCGGGCAGCACCAGCGCATTCTCGGGAACCTTGAGCACGGACTTGCCCTTCTTGTTGCGCGCGTAAATCTCTTTCAAACGCACCGCAAATCCATAGCCGGCATCGCTCGCGAGCAGCCACAAGTCGTCGGGCTCGCCGATCAGGACCGCCGCAAAAGTCGCGCCGTCGGGCGGATCCACGGTGCCGGACAACGGCTCGCCGTAGCCGCGCGCAGCGGGAAGCTGGTGCGCGTCCAGACTGTAAGCGCGGCCGGTGGAATCGATGAATACCGCCTGCTGCAGATTGCGGCCCTTGGCGGAGGCCTGGTATTCATCGCCGCCCTTGTAGCTCAAGGCACGCACGTCGATGTCGTGTCCCTTGGCGGCCCGCACCCAGCCCAAGCGCGACAGCACCACCGTGGTGGGCTCGCTGGTCAGCAGTTCCGTTTCGGAAATCGCCTGCGCGGCCTCGCGCTCCACCAGCTTCGTGCGGCGCTCATCGCCGTATTCCTCGGCGTCGCTGATGAGCTCTTCACGCACCAGCTTGGTGAGCCGCGTCTTGCTCTTCAACGTTTTTTCGATATCGTCGCGCTCTTCCGCGAGCTTCTTCTGCTCGTCGCGGATCTTCATCTCCTCGAGCCGCGCCAGGTGGCGCAACTTGGTCTCGAGAATGGCCTCCGCCTGTTCGTCGGAGAGTTTGAAGCGCTTGATCAGCACCGGTTTGGGCTGATCTTCGGTCCGCACGATGCGGATCACTTCGTCCAGGTTCAAAAACGCGATCAGCATGCCGTCGAGGATGTGCAGCCGCGCGTTGAGCTTCTCGAATCGATACTTCAGGCGCCGCGTAACCGTGCTCCTGCGAAACTCCAGCCACTCCGACAGCAGTTCCTTCAAGCCCATGACGCGCGGACGGCCATCCAGTGCGATCACATTGAGATTGACGCGGTAATTGCGCTCAAGGTCGGTGGTGGCGAACAAATGCGCCATCAATGCCGGTATTTCGACGCGATTCGATTTGGGGACTATGACCAAGCGCGTGGGGTTCTCGTGATCCGATTCGTCGCGCAGGTCCTCGACCATGGGCAGCTTTTTCTGCTGCATCTGAGCGGCAATCTGTTCCTGCACCTTGCTGCCCGACACCTGAAAGGGCAGCGCATCGATTACGATCTCGCCGTCCTCGATTGCATAGGTGGCGCGCGCCTTGAAGCTGCCGGAACCGGTGTTGTACATCTGCACGAGTTCATCGCGCGGCGAGACGATCTCCGCGCCGGTCGGCAGGTCCGGGCCCTTGATGTGCGACATGATCTTGCGCGTGGTCAGATCCGGATCATCCAGGAGTGCCACGCAGGCATTCACGACTTCGCGCAGATTGTGCGGAGGAATGTCCGTGGCCATGCCGACGGCAATGCCGGATCCGCCGTTGAGCAATAGATTCGGCACCCGCGCCGGCAGCATCGTCGGTTCGTCGAGCGACCCGTCGAAGTTAGGCGCCCAGTCCACGGTGCTCGATCCCAGCTCCTGCAGCAAGAGATCCGCGTAGCGCATGAGCCTGGACTCGGTATAGCGCATCGCCGCGAAAGACTTTGGATCGTCGGTCGAACCCCAGTTGCCCTGTCCGTCCACGATGGGATACCGGTAGGCAAAATCCTGTGCCATGTGCACCATGGCTTCGTAGCAGGCGGAATCGCCGTGCGGATGGAATTTGCCGATCACATCGCCGACCGTGCGTGCTGACTTCTTGTGCTTGGCTCCGGCCGCCAATCCCAGCTCGCTCATCGCATAGACGATGCGGCGTTGCACCGGCTTCAAACCATCGCCCAAATGCGGCAGCGCGCGGTCCAAAATCACGTACATCGAATAGTCGAGATAAGCGCGCTCGGCGAAGGATTTGAGGGGTTCTTTTTCCACGCCCTCGAAGTTCAATTCCTGATCTTTCATGCTAGACGTGCGCCAAATTACCCTTGCTTTCAAGCCACTCGCGCCGATCACCCGCGCGCTTCTTAGCCAACAGCATGTCGAACATCTGATCCGGACTGTCTTTCGCGTCGATGGTCATTTGGACCAGGCGGCGTGTCTGCGGCGCCATGGTCGTTTCGCGCAACTGCAACGGACTCATCTCTCCCAGGCCCTTGAAACGAGTCACCACAACCTTGGTGCGCGGGCTCTCGGCGGCGATTCGCTTCAGCTCCTTCTCGCGTTCCGCCTCGTCGAGCGCGTAAATCACTTCCTTGCCCGCATCGATGCGAAACAGCGGCGGCATGCAAACATAAACATGTCCGGCGGTCACCAGCGGGCGGTAGTGCCTCAAGAACAGCGCGCATAACAGCGTCGCTATATGCTGACCATCGCTGTCGGCATCCGCGAGTATGCAGATCTTGTGATAGCGCAAGGCGGAGATATCGGCAGCAGCCGGTTCAACGCCGATGGCAATGCTGATGTTGTGCACCTCTTGAGACTGCAGCACCTCGCCGATGTCCGATTCCCAGGTGTTCAAGATCTTGCCGCGCAACGGCATGATGGCCTGCGTCACCCGATCGCGTGCCTGCTTGGCGGATCCGCCCGCCGAATCGCCTTCCACCAGAAATAATTCGCCGCGTGCAGGATCCTGACTGACACAGTCGGCGAGTTTCCCCGGCAGCGCGGGGCCTGCGACGATGCGCTTGCGCGCAATCTTCTGGCTGTCTTTGAAGCGCTGCTGCGCGTTGCTGATGGCAAGCATGGCGATTTTCTCGCCCTGATCCGAGTGCTGATTGAGCCACAGTGCGAACGCATCCTTGATCACGCCCTGCACAATGCCTGCCGACTCCCGCGAGGACAGCTTCTCCTTGGTCTGGCCTGCGAACTGCGGCTCGCGCATTTTCATGGACAGCACAAAGCTCACGCCGTCCCAGATGTCTTCAGGGGTCAACTTGAGCCCGCGCGGCACCAGATTGCGGAACTCGCAGAACTCGCGCACCGCATCGGCCGCACCGACGCGCAGTCCATTGACGTGCGTGCCGCCTTCCGTCGTGGGTATCAAATTCACGTAGCTTTCGGTGACGTTGTGCTCGGACTGCAGCACCCAGGCGACAGCCCAATCGAGAGAACCGCCGTCGATATCGCGCTTGCCGTAAAAAGTCTCCGCGGGCAGCCATTCGCCCTTGCCCAGCTCCTCGACCAGGTATTGGTGCAGGCCGCCGGTGTAAAACCACTCGTCCTTTTCGCCCGTGGCCTCGTTTTTCAACGTGACCCGCAGATTCGGACACAGCACGGCTTTGGCGCGCAGCACCTGCTTGAGCTTCGGTATCGAAAACTTATCGGTGTCGAAGTACTTCGGATCCGGCCAGAAGCGAATGGTCGTACCGCTCTTGGACTTGGCGACATCGCCCACGACTTCCAGCTTCGAAGTCGCCTTGCCGCTGGCGAAACTGATGTTGTATTCCTTACCGCCGCGGCGCACCCAACACTCCAAATTCTTCGAGAGTGCGTTCACCACCGAGACACCCACGCCGTGCAACCCGCCGGCGTGCTGGTAGGTGCTGTCGTTGAATTTTCCGCCCGCGTGCAGGCGGGTCAATATGACTTCAACGCCGCTTAGCTTCTCTTTCGGGTGAATGTCCACCGGCATGCCGCGGCCGTCGTCCTCGACTTGCAAGGAGCCGTCCTTGAACAAGGTGACGTTGATGTTCTTGCAGTAGCCGTTGATCGCTTCATCGACGCTGTTGTCGATCACTTCATGCGCCAAGTGATTGGGGCGCGTGGTGTCGGTGTACATGCCGGGGCGTCGGCGCACCGGATCCAAACCGCTCAATACCTCGATGTCAGAGGCCGTGTAAGACGAAGCCATCAGTTACCTCACGTGGAAGGCGCAGAAGTCTAACATGCGCAGCAGCGATGGATCGGCTGGCACCCGCGGCGCGATTGGGCTATCGTCCGCGCCATGGGAATCGCCAATCAGCAAAACATGATCCGCACCATTCCGGTACTGCCGCAACCCTACGGCATCCGGGTACGGCTGCGCCCGGGCGATCCCTTCGCCAAGCTCGTCGGCGCCGACTGGCAGAAGACGCATTGGTTTTTCACCGCCGCGGAACGCGACCGCGTCCTCGAGGATATGTCGCGCAAGCACGAGTATTCCCGCATAGGCGATCAACCGGCCCTGGTATTCGAGAAGGTTGAGAAACTCGGCGAAAGCCGCAGTTTCTGAACCTTTCAGGTCGGGGTCGCTTCGACCCCGGGAGTTGTGCGCGTCAGCGCTAGAAAGTCCGGCCCAGGAACAGATAGTAAGCGCTATGCCCCGCCGTGTCGTAGCCCGATCCTAGGTAAACCGGGCCGAGGAACGTGTCGAAGGCAAGGAACAGAGATGCATCCTTGCGGGTGGATCCGAAACTGATGTCGCGGCGCGTTTGCCAGGTGTTGCCCGTTTCCAGCGACATGCCGATGTAAGCAGGGAATTCGAAAAAACCTTCGCCGCCGCGCCCTATTTTGCGAAAATAGATCGCACGCGCGATCGCATAGTTCGATCCGTACAGCGATGTGGGCGCAAGTCCCGACAGATTGAAGAACCCGCCCAACGAAAACAGGTTTGGAATCGCGGTATCGCTGATGTGACCTCCGACGACGCTGCCCGCCGAGGTCCAAAACAACAGGGTGTTGCGGCCGAGCGAGCCGGCGATCAACCAATCCGCCTGCACCTTGTCGGACCGGGTGTCGGCACCCAGGTCCGTGCGATTGGCATCCCACTGAAAGGTAAATTGCTGTCCCTCGCGCGGAAAATGCAGGTTATCGAGACGGTCGTAGCTGAACTTAACGAACAGCTCGCCGTTGTTGTACTGCTGCTGCACCAGCGCCGGGTCGCCCAAGCGTACGCGCGCTGCGCCGTTGGTGCGGTGATAGCCGGCGCGGATTTCGCCCCAGTTGCCGAGGTTGCGGCCGATGTCGAAATCGGCTTCGGCCTCGCGGTCGCGAAAATCAGCGATTTCGTCGTCCTTGACGTACAGCTGCAGATCGCGCGCCTCGATGCGCAGGCTGGGCGCGATGAACCAGGTGTGAGCGGCGCTCAACGGCTGATAGAACTCGCTCTGCACCTTCGGATCGCTGCCGATCTGCACATCGGTCACCAATTCCGCTCCAAAATCGTCGAGCTCGGTCAAAATGAAGCGTGCGGCCGCGTTGTAGCGGCTGTTGCCTTGGAAGTTGTCCTCCAAATTCAGACCGAAGCGCACGTAATTCGGGCCCCAGGATTTGCGGCGCGCATGAATCTCGAGCCCGGCATCCTCGGCGCCGCCTTGCCCGACGCCGCCTTGCCCTGCGCTGCCCGGTCCCCCGCCCGCCAGCGTGAAATCCAGCGTCTCGAAATTGCCGAGGCCGTACAAATCGGTAATTCGCTCGCCGACGGCATCGGCGCTCAAGGGCTTGCCCACCAGCGGCTGCATTTCCGCCAGGATGGTTTTCTCGTAGCGTTTGGACTGTTCATCGACTCGCACGAACTTGATCGCGGGCAGGCCCGGCTCGCGCGACGCACGCCGCGCCAGGTACTCGTGATAGGCCGTGTCGCCGACGCTCAATGGGTCGAGGCGCGCCAGCATGGCGTGCGCCGCATTTTCACCAGCTGCAATGGTCGAGTTGGCCACCGTGAAATCCGTGGAACTCGTGGTGCCCAGCACCGGCTCGATCAATACGTCGGTGGAGCCCAAGGTGGCGCGCTGCCGATCCGTGTCCTTGTGCACCAAAATCGCCAGCATCTGATTGGAGATCGACAGCGCCGAATCGAGCGCCTCGCGCGACTGCAGCGGGTAACTCACATCGGACACGATCAAAATATCCGCGTGCATCTGACGCGCCACGTCGACGGGCAGATTCTCGGCCACACCGCCATCGACCAGCAGCCGGCCCTCCATCTCGACCGGTGCGAAAAACCCGGGCGCGGAAATACTCGCACGCATGGCCATCGCCAAATCGCCCTTGTCCAGCAGCACGGCACTCCCGCTGACCAGATCGGTAGCAACCGCGCGGAATGGCGTCGGCAGCCGATCGAAGTCGGTGTCCTTGCTGAACGGCAGCGTGAGCTGGCGCAGCGTCTGCTGTAATTTCTGCCCTTGAATAAAACCCTTCGGCAGGAGAATCTTTCCGTGCTTCAGGCCGAGCGGCAGCCGCACCAGAAAATTTCGATCGTCTTGCTTGCGGCGGAACGCCAGGTCGCGCCGCGGCGGCGCATCGCGAAACGCCTCCTGCCAGTCGACCGTGCGCATCGTGGCGTGGATTTGCGCGGCCGTCATGCCGCTGGCGTACAAACCGCCGACGACGGCGCCCATGCTGGTGCCGGCAATGCAGTCGATGGGGATTTTCAGCTCTTCAAGAACCCTGAGGACGCCGATGTGCGCCATGCCGCGCGCACCGCCGCCGGATAACACCAGACAAATGCGCGGACGAACCTGCGGGGCGGCCGCCGGTGCCTCGCCGTAGACCCATTGACAATTCGCCGCCAGCGCACAGACCAATCCGAGTCGTATGGCGAGTTTCCCCATGATGGGGATACAGTTTAGAGCACCACGTCGATACTGGAAGCGGTAAAGGTATTGCCGGCGCGGTCATAAAGGCCGCGGGCAACGAACTTGGTCGCCGGGGTGGGCGTTGCGAAAGTCGTGGTGAGCTGGGTCACAAAGGCGCCAAAGCCGTTGAACGACTGGATCGGAGCGCCGGCCGATTCGCTGATCGCTCCCGCGCCTACGCTGAATACCGGCACGAACAGCGGCAGGCCGTTCGCCGCCGGTACCGGTGCCGCCGGAACGATGGTCGGACTGGCGCTCAAGGTGGTGATGTCGATGGTTTCGGCGCCGATGCGCAGCTGCCCCGAACCGAAGGCGGCATTGGCGAGGTCGATGCTCAAACCGGTGGAGGCCAGCGTGGCAAATGGCGCCGCCGTTCCGGATCCCGTCCAGGTCACTACCAGAGTGGCGAGAACACTCGGTTCCGGCTGCACGGATTGCGCCAGGAAATTGGGCGGCCCGGAGCCGAACGGCGACACATAGCCGTCAACAAACACGGGATCGCCCGCCGCCAACGTGGGAAGCGTGAGGGCACCGGTGTTGACCACAAAATTCGCCGCGGTGGGATCTTGCGCGGCGCTTGCGCCGTTGCCGGCAAAGTTATAGACGCTGGCCGGCCAGTTCTCGATGCCTTGCAGGCTCATCTGCAGGCTGCCGGCGGCAGAGGATGTGAGCGAGCCGGACAATTCGGTCGATTGAATGCGCACCGAGCCCGTGTCCGTCGCGGCTGATCCGGTGGAATCGAGAATGGTCACTCCCGCGGTCGACAGCGAGTAAAGTCCCCGCGCCGTGATGTGCTGGCCCACGGCAATGGAATTGAAGTCCAAGGCCCCGAGCGTCGAGACCCCATCGGCAGTGACGAGCGTGCTGGGGCCGATGAGGACCTGCGAATCCAAGTTTTCGTATTGAATCACCTGCGCGGCATTGGCGAACAGCGTCGCACCGCGCACGGTCAGCGTATTGCCGCTGCGCGCGATGACATCTCCCTCCATGCCATCGGTGAAGAAATCCTCGAGCGTGCCGCCCGCGACGACATATACGGAGTGAAAGCTGCCGGCGATGATTCCGGTACCGGGCGACGGCGTGGGTTCGAACCTGGTAAATGCCGCAGTTTCCGTCGAACCCGCGGAGGTCTGTGACAATGCCGTCAGCCCCGGCGCCCCGACAAAGGTTTGGCCGCCCAGCGTGTAGACGGTATTCGCATCGTTGAATAAAGTGTTCGTGCCCAGGGTGTTCACTTCATCGAAGAATGGCCGCACGACCACGGTATAGGTGCCGCCGCTGACGCTCGAATTGATCAACGGCCCGCGCACTCGAATCAGCTTGTTGTCGGACGCGGCGGTCGAGACGGTCATGAAGGGCTTGACGGTGAGCGTCGGCGGGCTGGTCGTCAGGTCGACCTTGTTCGATGCCGAGATATCGTAGTTGATGGCAAGACGCAGGGCGTTGCTGGTCGCGAACGTCGGCTGCAAAATCAGTTGATTGGCGGTATCGAAATTGACGGTCACCGCCACGGTTGTGGGAGCGACGCCGGAGGGGTCGACGACATTCACCCTCACCGGCGCGCCGTTCACCATGACGGAGATCTGCGCATTGGTGTAGTCCAGCGTGATGATCGCCTGGGTGAAGGTGTCCACCGGCAGGCTCGCCGTTGCCCACAGCTCCGAGAGATTGGTGAGCTTGGTGAAGTCTACCGTCTCCGGGACTGCAATCGCCGAGATGGCACCATCGAGTTTGCCGACCAGAACCACGGAGTCCACGGTCACCAAGTAGCTCGTGAATTGCCCGCTGTCATCAGAGGTGGCCAAGGTGGTCCACGCGACGCCGAAACCGCTATCCAGGTTGTTGTGATGGCAGCCTGCGGCGATCAGACCGAATGCGCAGGCGGAGAGCAGCGCTGCCAGCCGGTTGGCCGCCTTGAACTTGAACGATGAATGCACTACAGATTCCAACTTTTTTTGGGGGAGGGGCTTAAAGTTAAGGCTGCGTAGAATAAAGGCTTTCGAGACCCGGCGCGCAGCAAAGTTCCATTTAGCGCGTTTTTAGGCGCCCTGGGGCCGAGGCACCTGCTGGGTAATGCAGTGAATATTGCCCCCGCCCAGCAGCACTTCCCGGGTGGGCACCCCGATCACTTCGCGAGTTGGAAACAGGCGCTTCAGGGCGCGCATCGCCGCCGCATCGCGGCGTTTCTCATACAAGGGCATGACCACGCGCTTGTTGGCGATGTAGAAATTGACATAGGAGGCGGCCAGCCGATCTCCGGCTCGGCGCGGATGGCTGCCGGGATGGGCCTCGATTCCGGCCGCTTCCTCGGCCGTCATGAACAAGGGTTCGGGTTGATGAAGCCGGTGAATCTCCAAGCTGCGGCCGCGCGCGTCCTTGGCATGACGCAGGCGTTGATAGGCGTCCTGCGAAATCTCGAACTGCGGATCGGAGCGATCGTCCGTCCAGGTGAGCACCACGTGACCGGGACTTGCAAAGCAGGCCAGCTCGTCGATATGGCCGCCTGTCTCGTCCAGATACACCCCCTTGTCCAGCCAAATCACCTTGGTCACCGAGAGATAGCGGCGCAGTTGCTCCTCCACATCTTCGCGCGTTAGATGCGGATTGCGATTCGGATTGAGCAGACACTCTTCGGTGGTCAGGCACGTGCCCTGTCCATCGACATGAATCGCGCCGCCCTCCATGATCAGCGATGTGCGGTAACGATCCGCTCCTTCCAGTTCCAACACCTTTTGCGCAACCTGATCGTCCCGGTCCCACGGAAAATACAATCCGCCGTTAAGACCGCCCCAGGCGTTGAAGGTCCAATCGACGCCGCGCCGGCGGCCGCCGGCATCGATGACGAAGGTCGGACCGCAGTCGCGCATCCAGGCATCGTTGCTGCTGATCTCAACCACGCGCACATTGCGCGGCAGGCAGGCGCGCGCGTTGTAGAACTGCGCCGCCGAGACGCCGACGTTCACCGCTTCGCTGCCGGCGATCGCGGCCGCCACCGCGGTGAATGCAGCCTGTGCGGGCTTTGCGCCGAGCCGCCAATTGTCCGGCCGCTCGGGCCACAGCATCCAGCATCCGGAATGCCGCTCGAACTCCGCCGGCATGCGGAAGCCGTCTTTCTCGGGCGTTGATTTAAGGTTGCGCAAGCTTCACGTCTCCGCCGCGCATGCTAGCATTGCGGCTGCATTTACAGGAGCTTAAGGAATGTCAGACGCCAAGCCGGTCAGCTTGAATATCCCAGTCGGGGGCGAAAAGATCGTCATCTCTAACGGCAAATTGCAGGTGCCGGATCAGCCCATCATCCCGTTCATCGAAGGCGATGGTACCGGCCGCGATATCTGGCGGGCCAGCGTGCGGGTGTTCGATGCAGCGGTGAAAAAAGCCTACGGTGGCAAGCGCAAGATTCATTGGATGGAAGTGTTCGCCGGCGAGAAGGCCAACAAGGCGTACAACACTTGGCTGCCGGACGAGACGGTGACCGCTTGCCGCGACTATCTTGTCTCCATCAAGGGGCCGCTCACCACGCCGGTCGGCGGCGGCATTCGTTCGCTGAACGTCGCGCTGCGCCAGCTCCTGGACCTGTATGTCTGCCTGCGGCCAGTTCGCTGGTTCAAGGGCGTGCCTTCCCCGGTCAAGACCCCGGAAAAAGTCGACATGGTCATATTCCGCGAAAACACCGAGGACATTTACGCGGGGATCGAGTTCGAGCAGGGCTCCGCGGAAGTCAAAAAATTCCTCGATCTATTCAAGCAAAATTTCCCGAAGCAATACGCCAAGATTCGTTTTCCCGAGACGTCGGGCATCGGCCTCAAGCCTGCCTCCAAGGAAGGCACAGAGCGGCTGTTCCGCGCGGCGGTGAAGTATGCGATCGACAACAAACGCAAGAGCGTCACGATCGTGCACAAGGGCAACATCATGAAATTCACCGAGGGTGCGTTTCGGGGTTGGTCCTATCAATTGGCGGAACGAGAATTCCCGAACCAGGTGTTCACCTGGGAGCAGTGGGAGCGCATCAAGACCGCAAACGATGAGAAGGAAGCGAATGCGCAGATGGAGGCCGCGCGAAAAGCCGGCAAGGTGATCATCAAGGATGCGATCGCGGACATCACCCTGCAGCAAGTGCTGACCCGCCCGGAAGAATTCGACGTGATCGCCACCATGAACCTCAATGGCGATTACCTGTCGGATGCTCTGGCGGCCCAGGTGGGCGGCATCGGCATCGCGCCCGGCGGCAATATCAATTACATGACCGGCCATGCCGTGTTCGAGGCCACGCACGGCACCGCGCCCAAGTACGCTGATCTTGACAAGGTCAACCCCGGATCCGTCATCCTGTCAGGCGAGATGATGTTCAGGTACTTGGGCTGGCTCGAAGCGGCGGACGCCATCATCGGCGCCATGGACAAGTCGATCGGGCAAAAAACCGTGACCTATGATTTTGCGCGGCTCATGCCGGGTGCGATGCCGATCCCA
>DASYIN010000098.1:0-15921 GCA_035997505.1 Steroidobacteraceae bacterium
TGGTGATGCAGCAGCAGGAGCGCGGCGTGCGCGGCGTCACCGCGGAAGAAGTCTTCATCGGCAACGGTGTGAGCGAACTCATCGATCTGACGCTGCGCGCACTTCTGAACTCCGGCGATGAAGTGCTGGTGCCGAGTCCCGACTACCCGCTGTGGACCGCCGCCGTCAATTTGAATACCGGACGCGCTGTGCACTATCCCTGCCATGCCGGGAAGTCCTTCATTCCCGATCCGGCGGAGATCGAATCGCTGATCACCAAACGAACTCGCGCGATCGTGGTCATCAATCCGAACAATCCCACCGGCGCGGTTTATCCGCGGGAAACCCTGGCGGCGATTGCGCAACTTGCGGAGAAGCATCGCTTGCTGGTGTTGTGCGATGAAATTTACGACCACATTCTTTACGACGATGCCGAATTTGTGCCCATGGCAACCCTGGTGCACGACACACTGTGCTGCACGATGAGCGGACTGTCGAAGGTTTACCGTGCCTGCGGATATCGCGTGGGATGGGCATCTTTTTCCGGCGACATCGGCGGCACGAGCGACTATTTGAGCGGACTGGAGTTGCTGTCGTCGCTGCGACTCTGCAGCAACGTCCCGGGTCAGTGGGCCGTTCAGACCGCACTTGGGGGCTACCAAAGTATTGTGGAGCTGACCCGTCCGGGCGGCCGGCTGTACGAATCGCGGCAAACGATTCTGGACGCGGTCGCGCGCAGCAAGTATTTGAAATTGGCGCGCCCGATGGGCGCCCTGTATGCCTTTGTGGAGGTGCGCACCGACCGGTTGCCGGAATTCGACGATCAGACCTTCGCGCTCGATCTGTTGGAAAAGAAGCACGTGCTGGTCGCACCCGGAGTGAGCTTCAACGTGGGCTACCGCAATTCATTTCGCATCACCAACTTGCCCGAACCCTCGGTGCTAGCCACAGTGTTCGAGCGCATCGAGGAGCTGCTGGACGCCCGCTCCGACGTCGCGCCCGAGTTGGCGCTCGTAGGCCAGCGGCCGCGGCTTCAGCAGCAGTAGTCTGGTGCGGATTCCCTCGGAACTTTCCGCCGCGCTCGCGGCCGGTCGCACAGTGCTCGCACCGAACACCGAACTTGCCGCTGCGCTGTTCGATGCCGCGGAGCGCGAGCAGCGCGCTTTGGGACTCGCGCTCTGGGTAACACCGCGAGTTCGGGACTTCGGCAGCTGGTTGCGTGAGCAGCAGGAGCGGGCGCATCTCGAGGATGCCAAGGTCCCAAGACCCATCGCCGATATCGAGGAGCGCGAGCTGTGGCGCCAGGTGATCGAGAACTCGCTGTTCTCGCAGAATCTCCTCGAAGTGGGCGTCGCGGCACGCGCGGCCCGGCGCGCCCGGCGTCTGATGCTCGACTACGCCATTCCCTGGAACAGGGTTTTGGAAGAGGCGACCGATGAGGTGCAGGCGTTTTACGCCTGGCATCGGGAGTTCGAAGCGCGCTGCCGCTCACTGGGGTTGAGTCCGCCGGCGCCGCTGCCGCCGGCGCTCAAGTCTGACGAAAAGCTTGCTTGGATCGACAATCCCGCATGGCGTCCTCAGGTGCGACAGTGGCTCACGCGCCACGCGCAGCGAATCTCCCCGAAGGCTGAAGTTGCGGGCGACGGCAGGGCGTTGCACTTTGACTCCGGCGAAGCGGAATTTGCGCACCTGGCACGCTCGGTGCGCGAGCGTCTCGAAGCCGACGTCAAATTTCGCGCCTGGGTCTGCATACCCGATCTTGCGCGGCGGCGGAGCGATGTCGCGGCCGCTCTCGATGCGGAACTCGCGCCGGGCCGGTTCAGCCTGTCGGGCGCCGCGCCTCTTGCGGCCTACGCGCTGGCCGGGGGAACTCCCTTGGCGCAACACGCTTCGGTGCGGGCGGTGCTCGACTTTCTCGACGCCGCCAACGGCAACGTGAACTTCGTCAAGTTCAGCGCGCTGCTGCGCGCGCCCTGGCTGCAGGAGTCACAGGTCGATGCGGTAGCCGCATCCATTCTGGAGGGTGAGCTGCGTGAGCGCGGTCCATACGAGGCCACGCTGGCTGGGTGGCTCAAGCTCTGCGACGAGTTCCGGCGCGTCAAATCGCTGCCGCCCCTGGCGGCGGCAGCGCATCTCTCCCGGGCGCTCGCGACACTTGAAGCGAGTGTTTCGGCCAAGCGCTTGAGCGAGTGGATTCCGCTCTGGCTGGAGGCGTTCAAGCTTGGTCCTTGGGTGCTGCGCCAGCGCTGGTCGAGCGTCGAGTTTCAGGCTGCGGAGCGATTTCGCGATCTTGTGTCGGCGCTGGCGCGCGCCGACGGTTTTTTCGGCACCCAGTCGAGGACCGCGGCGGCACGGCTGCTGAAGCGCGCAGTCAGCGAGGTTAGCTTCCAGGCGCAGACCGGAGTGCCGCCCATCTGGGTGAGTGGTCAGCTGTTAGACCCGTTCTTGAATTATCAGGCCATCTTCGTGTGCGGCATGAGCAGTGTGCAGTGGCCGCCGCCGCCTGAAGCAGCGGCGCTCCTGCCGGTTCGGCTGCAGCGCGAATACGGTGTCCTGGGATCCGACTCGGTCACGCAGCGAGCGAACGCCGAAGTGCTGCAGCACGCCTGGAGGCAACGCGCGCCGCTTTGCGTGTTCAGTTTCTCGGATTCCATCGACGGGCAGCGCGCGCAGGTGAGCGCGCTGCTTGCGGAATCCGCCGCGGACGCCGCGACACCGACTATCAGGCCGCATTGGAGAAGCGTGGACCCCGCGCCCGTTTTGGAGGAATGCATCGACCATCAAGCGCCGCCGTTCGATGCGACGCAGGAAAGAACCCACGGCATCGCAACGCTCAGGGCGCAATCGCGCTGTGCGTTTCGCGGCTTTGCCGAATCGCGCCTTGCTGCGCAACAACTGGAACTTCCGGTTCCGGGCTTCAATCAGCGAGAACGCGGTGAACTGGTGCACGCGGCGCTCGAGTATGTCTGGAGCGAGCTCAAGGATCACGCTGCGCTGATGCGGCTCGAGGCCGGCGCCGAGAAGCAACTGCTCGAGGAGGCGGCGCGCCGCGCCATTACCACGGTGTGCCGGCGGCGGCATCCCGGGGAGCGCTGGCGGGCACGCGAACAACCGCGCTTGGAACATCTTCTCGGCAAGTGGCTCGCAGTCGAACGCGAGCGTAGTCCTTTTCGCGTCGAGCTATTGGAGGGCGGCGGTCAAGTTGCCACCTTCGGCGGACTGCCGTTTCGGGTGCGCATCGACCGGCAGGATGAGCTCGAGGACGGCGCACGGGTGGTTATCGACTACAAGACAGGCGCCGCCATCGCTGATTGGCGCGGCGAACGTCCCGACAACCCGCAGCTGCCGGTGTATGCATTGCTGCGGCCGGAACGCCTCGTCGCGGTGGCGTACGGACGAGTGAACGCCGCGGAGTTCAAGTTTGTCGCCGAATCGGAGCGCGGCAACGTGTTCAAGGCCGGCGACAAGCCGCAACCACGCAAGGGCGCCATGGAGGGAGAGCCGAGCTTTGCGGCCCTGATCGAACGCTGGCGCACACGCATCGAGGCAATCGCGTCGAGGTTTGCGGCAGGCGATGCCGCCGTAGCTCCGACGGCAAAGGCGTGCCAGAACTGTCCGCTGCCTGGCTTATGCCGCATTCAATCAATCAGCATGGGCGAGTCAAGCGATGAATGAGACGGCCGCCATCATCGATCTTGCGGCCCGCGATCGGGCCGTCGACAGTCCGGGCTCCGTGCTCGTGCAGGCGCCCGCAGGCTCCGGCAAGACCACGCTCCTCGTGCAGCGCTACTTGCGGCTGCTGTCGCGGGCGGAGGCGCCGGAACGCATTCTGGCGCTCACCTTCACGCGCCGCGCGGCGCAGGAGATGCGCGAGCGCATCTTGCTTGCCTTGGAGAGCGCGGCGCACGATGCGCCACCGGCGGATCTTGGCGGAAAAACCTGGCAGCTCGCGCGCAGCGCCGCTGCGCATCTGAAGCAGCTTAAGATCGATCTTAAACTTGAACCCGCGCGGCTGCGCATCGAAACCATCGACGCCTTCAACGCATGGCTCGCTGCGCAGCTGCCGATCGCGGCGGGCGGTACCGGCCTTCCCGTGCAGCCGAACGCCAAGCAGCTCTACAGGGAGGCTGCGCGTCGCGCGCTTGCCTACGAGGGCGAGGATGTTTTTGGGCGTGCCGTGGAACGCGTGCTCGAACTCGACGATCAGCGCTGGCTGTCCCTCATCGATCTGCTCGCCGACATGCTCTCTACCCGCGATCGCTGGCTGCCGCTGCTCGCAGGCCGGCTGCGTGCCGGCGAGGCCTTGAACGAAGCGCAGCTGGATTTGCTGCGAGCACACTTCGACGAGGATTTGGCGCTGCTCATAACCCGCGTCCTGCATCGGGCATGCGCTCTCGTCGGCGCAGAGCGCATGCCGGTGATCTCTGATCTCATGCGCCGTGCGGCGCGCAGGGCAAGTGCGCCGGGCCCGGATCTGCTCGAGTGGTGCCAGGAGAATGCGGGGGGGTCGGTGCGGGTCGAGGATATCGGTCGCTGGCGCGCTCTTGCGCGGACGGTGCTCACCAAGAGCGGGGAGTGGCGCAAGTCCTTGGACGTGAGGGTGGGATTCCCACCCGGCGCCGCCGCCGACAAGGCCACCATGCTGGACCTTATCGGCGAACTCAAGCGCGACCCGCGGATCGGCGAAGTGCTGTGCGAGGTGTTGGACCTGCCAGAACCCCGCTACAGCGACGCCCAGTGGGAACGGGCGCGAGACGTCGCACAGCTGATGGTGCTGGCAGCGGCCGAGCTTGAGGGGGTATTCCGCGAGGAGGGGGTGGTTGACTTCACGGCCATTTCGCTCGCGGCGCTGCGTGCTCTGCGAGATGCCGTGGGACCGAGCGATCTTGCTTTGCGTATCGACTACCGGCTGCAGCACGTGCTGGTCGATGAATTCCAGGACACCTCGAGCGCGCAGCTCGAACTCCTAAAAGAGCTTACCGCCGGCTGGAGTCAGGACGATGGGCGCAGCATCTTTTGCGTCGGCGACCCCATGCAGTCAATCTATGGATTCCGGCAGGCGGAGGTGCGCGCGTTTTTGGAACTTGCCGATCAGGGCATGGGGGAGGTGCGCTTCGAGGTGCAACGCCTGGCGAGCAACTTCCGCTCGGCGAGCGGCATCGTGGAGTGGGTCAATCAACACTTCTCGCGCATCATGCCTGCCACCGACAACCGCGAACGCGGAGCGATTGCATTTCGCTTCTCGCGCGCAGCGCGCGCCGAACCCGGGGACGTCGAGGTGCGGGCGTTTGCGAGCCAGGCGCAGGAAGCACGCGCCATCGCCGCCGCGATCGCCGCCCGCCGCGCCGCGCATCCCGACTGGCGCATCGCGGTGCTGGTGCGTGCCCGGGCGCACGCCCAGCCGTTGATGCGAGCGCTGCGAACGGAGGGCGTCGCGTTCCGCGCGGTGGACATAGAGACCTTGAAGGAGCGCGCCGTGGTGCGCGATCTTTTGATGCTGCTGCGGGCCTTGAGCCACCTCGGAGACCGTATCGCCTGGCTCGCGCTGCTCCGTGCGCCGTGGACGGGGCTTGCATTGGCGGACCTCTGGCACGTGGCGCGTGCGCCGTTGATCTTCAGCGCGCTCGGAGACTCGGGACTCCTTGACGCATTGAGCGCCGAAGGCCGGCCGCGCGCGGCCAGGCTGCACGAGATTTTGACGCGCGCATTCGCCTGCCGTTCCGCCATGTCCTTCGAGCGCTGGGTTGAAAATACCTGGCTCGCTTTGGGCGGAGCCGCCATCGCCGGGGAGGAGCGCGACCTGGCCGCGCCGTTCTTCGCGCGCCTGCGGGAACTCAGCGCGCGCGGTCTGCCGGACGTGAGCGAGTTGGACGCTGCGTTCGATGATCTGTACGCCAACGCCGACGGCATCGCGTCGGTCGAGATTATGACCATCCACAAGGCGAAGGGTTTGGAGTTCGACATGGTGGTGGTGCCGGCGCTTGATGAGAGTGCGCCGCCAGGGCGCAACCCCTTGTTGCTTGCGCATCCCTTTGCACGCGTTGCACGCGACGGCATGGTGATGGCCGCCAAGCCGCCGGTGGGAATGAATGAAGATCCGCTCTTCAATTTTCTCAAGCGCCAGGTACAGGATGCGAACGCATTGGAAGCTGAGCGTCTCTTGTATGTGGCTTGCACCCGCGCCAAGCGCCACGTCTGGTTGAGTGCGACGTTGGAACGCGAGGCTAGACTCAAGTCCGATGCGCCGTCCGAGGTGCGCGCGCCGCGACAGGGAAGCCTGTTGCATGTGCTCTGGCCGGTGGCCAAGGAGGCGTTCCTTGAAATCGAACTCCCGGCGCCCGGGGAGACAATCGCCGCCGAACCTTCGCCGCCTTTGACGCGACTGCCGATCGGCTGGGCGACCCCGGAACTCGTCCCGCCGGAACTCTTGGCAATGGAACTCGCCACCACGGAGTCGGAACTGTCGCGCGTGGAATTCGATTGGGCTGGAGAGACGGCGCGGCGCGTCGGAAGCTTGGTGCACGCAGAACTTCAACAGATCGACTTCATAGCCATGGACTCTGCTGTTCTGCGCGCCCGTGAGGTTTATCACCGCCGTTGGCTGGCCGCAGAGGGCGTGCCACCCTCACGCCTCACCGAGGCGGTGGCGCGCGTGAGTGCCGCACTACAGGGCGTTCTGAGCGATGAACGCGGCCGGTGGATTCTCAAAGTCCATCCCAAGGACGACCTGCGTGAGCACGCACTTTCTGGCGTTTGGCAGGGCGAGCTGACCCATGCGGTATTCGATCGCAGCTTCATCGACGAGGCCGGAGTGCGGTGGGTGATCGACTATAAAACCAGTCAACATCTGGGCGGCGGGGTCTCGGAGTTTTTGGATCGCGAGGTGGACCGCTACCGTGCGCAACTCGAGCGTTACGCCGCATTGGCGCGTCGCCTAGGACCCGAGCCGGTGCGTGTGGGGCTTTACTTCCCGCTCATGCGGGCCTGGCGGGAATGGGATCCTCAAGGGGGTTGACCGGAAGCGGCTACTGGATATATAAACAGTATCCGAATCAACAACGAGGGGACAGCCATGATTGGATACGTAACGCTGGGCACCAACGATCTGAAGCGCGCCGCGGCCTTTTATGACGCGCTTTTGGCCGAAATTGGCGCCAAGCGCATGATGGAAGGCGATGATTTCATTGCCTGGTCAGTGAAACCGGATTTGCCGGGCCTCGGCGTCACCAAGCCCTTCGACAAGAATGCGGCGACCGTCGGCAACGGCGTCATGGTGGCCTTGGCCGTCGACAGCGAGGCGAAGGTCAATGCCGTGCACGGCAAGGCGCTGCAATTGGGCGGCAAGGACGAGGGTGCCCCCGGCAAAAGATCAGAAAGCTTCTACGCCGGTTACTTTCGAGACCTGGATGGAAATAAGCTCAACGTCTTCGTCGCCGGCTAGAACGTGAATTCGAGATCGACCGGAAACCGTCCGTAGGAATCCCGGGGTCGAAGCTGAGCCAAGTTACTGAGCTGCACACGAAGGGCCGGGGCGGCCTCAGGGCGTTCTTTGAGCGTGCCGGACAGCATGCCGGTGCGCACGGCGGGAGAGAATCGGATCTGCGCCTGAGCCTCCACCGGCCCTCCCGTGTCATTGACGGTGGCGGTGATGGTGCCGTCGGCGGCGATGCCCCCGGGTGCCAGCGTCAACACATAGCTGCCTAGATCCGACCCTTGCGCAATGCTGGTGGATGAAATGCCCGCAACTTCGATCTTGCCCACCGCCGTTTCAAGGTTGCGGAAATCGCTTTTGATCTGGGTCAGCGTCAAATTGGCAGTGCCGCGCCAACCGGCGGCGAGACCGAGATCGCGAAGATCTTCGATGGGGCCGCCGCCTTTGATGCCATGGCCCGTAATTCCGCCGGTGCCGATCTCCGCGGTGCCGTCGATCACAAAGCCAACCTTCACCCAATGGACGTCCGCGACAACGGCGAGCCGCAGCAGCGCTAGAGGGTGAATCTGCCACTCGATGGCGCCCGCGTCCCGGGTATTGACAACGATTCTTCCCGCCGCGCCATGCAGCAAGCTGCCGGAAAAATCCTCAGCGTGAATTTGCGGGGGCAGGAATCGGGAGACCATGGAGGCCGGCAGTAGATAGACCACCGCTGCTGCTAGAACGATCAGAGCGAGGAGGATCAGCGGCCAGCGCCGTGCCGGCCGTGGGTTAATGTCGCGGCGGGCTGAATGAGATGCTGGCATTGACCAGACCCGGAGCGGGAGTGCGATCCACGGTGATTGATTCGATGGCAAGGCCGTAACGCCGGTCCAGGGTTTCGAGCCAGACGACCATGGTGTCAAATGGCGCCGCCTCCAGCTGTACGCGCACTCCGCCCGTGGTGTTGGGCTGCGTGCCGCGCAGGGCGCTACCGACTCCGGATTCGCGCCCGACCCGATCCACCAGCACCACCGGAGCCTCGCCGGTGTCGGCCGGGATCTCAGCTCCTCGGGCTCGGATCTCCGGTGCATTTGCGCGCATCCACGCCAGATCGTCGCGACGCGTTTCGGTCCCCAGTACCGCGCGCGATACGGCCGACTGCAGAGGCAGGAGAATTCCGCCGACCAGGATGATGAGTCCCAAAGCGACGGCACCAATTGCCACCACGCGTTGCTCGCGCGGCTGCAGGCTTGCATACCAGGCTCTTAGTTTGTTCATCGCCGTCCTCGCGAGGATTGAGTACGGACGTGAAGATGCGCCTCGATACCCGACGCCACCGGATTCGAGGATTGAATATCAGCTGAAAGTCCCTCTTTACCTGCGAATTGCGTCATCTGCGACAGGGCGGCGAGACTCGGCGCGCTCACCGTCATGTCGAGCGCGTCTTCTCGATACGCCAATGCACTGATGGTTGTTTTCGGCGTTGCCGCCAAAGCGCCGCTCAAAGTCTGCAAGGTGTGCAGGAAGGTTTGCGGGCCTGCGCCTGATTTACGGATTCGATCCAGCTTCGTCTGCATCTGCCGCCGCGGATCGGACAATGTATCGCCGGGCATGGCGGAGGAAAAAATTTGAGCGATCTCGCCGTCGAGTGCCGCCGATGCGTGCTTGGCCTGACGAATTTGCACCGCTTGCGCCGCGACATGAATCACGAACAGCCCCGCCGCGAGCAAGGCAGCTAGCCGCCACTGGCGCCAGCGCGTGCCGTAGTCAGCGGTGCGCGAAAACTCTCCCTGCAACAAATTGACTGAGTCGGCAGCGCCCGTGCCGCGGGCCAGCCAAGGCAGGGGTCCATCTGCCAGCAGCTGCACCTTGAGCGATTCAAAATCCTCCAGCAAATCTTCGAACTCGCCCTGCACGCGCGCCCAATCATCACGCGTGACATACAAAACGGCGCTTTCCTTCGGTTTTGGTTCTTCGGCGGATTCGGATTCGAGCGGGTCGGCAATCACGCCCGCAACGACCAGGGCTTCGCGCACCGGCGAGAGTTCAACGGCGAAGGGCAGGGCGCCGGGCCGCCGCACCGCGAGCCGCTCCTTTTCGAGCCAGAGAACGGTCTGGCCCGGATTTTCCGGCATGAACGAGATATCCGGATAGATGGCTTGCGCATCGAGTCCGGCGGCCTTCAAGTCGTCGATCCAGCCTTGCAGAACCGTGCGCGACACCACGGCAACCGGCGTGCCCCCGCCGCTGCGGCGATGTCCGATCGAGAAGCTCAACTGATCGACGTCTTCGGTCAGCTGCTCTTCGAGCGCGAACGGCACGGCGCGGATCAGTTTGGCGCCGTGGCCGGGCGGCAGGTCCGGTTCCGCCAATAAGATCTGCGACGCCGGCGCCAGCGCCACGATTCTTCCCGTTCGCCACACGGCCGCGGCCAGGCTCAAGGAGCCCCGCTGCCGGGTCGGTGTCGGAGCGCCCGCCTCATCCAGCGTGAGCCACTCGGTCTCTTCTTGGCCGGATGGAGGCAGGCGTAGTAGCAGTGTTTGAGGCATGTGTGTTAAAGCGTCCCAAATGAGCGCAGCAGCGGCGTGACCTTCTGTGGCCCGCGTAACAAAAGACTGTACAAGGTGAACTCCGTAGTGCCAAGCGTTACCCGCGTCGTGAGCAGGAAGTAGCTGCTCTTGATATCCGGAGTTGTGCCGATGCCCGCCATGGCCTTCGGTCCCGCAAAACTGGTGGCGACGTTGGTAAAGGTCTGAACATCCGGGAAGCACCCGGTCTTGCGGCCATTGGTCAGCACGGCGGGATTATTCGACCATTCCCCGTTCAGGCCCTCAACCAAGCTCTCCAGCACCAACGCGGGAGCGGTGCAAAGATTGATCTTGGTGTTGGCGCTGGGAAGCGCCGTGACGTAGGGAGCAATTTTTCGGTAGCGATCGGCGCCGAACCCGGGGAGATTCATGAGCTCGCTCGGCGACATCATGGGCCAGTTGCCGGCGTGGTAGGGCGGGGTCTGAGATGTGTAAACCGAGTCTTCCGCCCCATCCGGATTGCCGACGACATCATCTTGATCCAGCCAGTCGCGAGCCAATCCAGCCCACCTCTCCTCCACGCCCACCGATCTCAAAAGCCGCTGAAATTGCTGCAGCGGCAGCGGATCTTCCGTCACCCCGTCGGTCCCTATACGCGCGAGAGAGTTCAGATTGAAGAGACCTTGCATGTCTTCAATCTGGCCCTGCATGGTGCCGATCGGCTCGCCTTCCGGATTGTTGTCCGGAGTGATGGGAAGAGGCTGGGTTGGCTGTGCCCAGGGACCGGCCAGGGTCGTTGCATTGGCGTTCATTTGCGCATCCTGGATGAGCACATCCGCCGCGAGGGCCTCGGCGCCCATGCCGAAGTGCAGTGCCTGCTCCGCGGCCATCATGCCGGTCGTGCGGCGCATTTCAAGAAATCCGTCGAAGCTCAGTTTGGTCGCCAACACAGTGGCGAGCGCCACCAGGATCAGTGCAATGATCAGCGCGATGCCACGCTGCCGTCCACCGGTGAAGGGCCTCATCCGGACTGGCTTCATCCGGACACCTCGATCAGCCGGCGTATCGCACCCCAATCCTTGAATTGCACGATGATCTCGACGGCCACGGGGCGTGATTGCCAATCGGTGGTCGATCCATTCTGAATGCCCGAATTTTCAGGCCACTGGTTTTGCCAGGTTTGGTTGCCGTCCAGATAGCGCAGCTGTACGCCTTTGACGCCGGTCAAAAGGTCCTGCACCACGGACTTATTACCCTGCACGATGTCCAGATTGACCTGATAGCTGCGCTTTAGAATCTCTCCCACGAGCGCATAGGAGACGCGCTGCAGCGTACTGCGCTGTTGGCCGGCGGTGTTCGACCACCCGGTGCGCGTCAGATCGGCCATCGACACGGCAGTGGGATCCGTCGTCGCACCAAAGCTCGAGCCGGAGTTGAAGGCCTGGCCGGGACTCGGATTGGTGCCGGAGTCAAAGCTCATGCCGGGAGTCGAATTGGCGGCGCCGCCGGAATGCGAACCCAAGCTTGCCGCGGTCACCGTGACGCTGCCCGCGCCGGGCGTGCCGCGCAGGGCCGGCAGTCTGCTCTGTCCGAGAATATCGCGCACCGGCCGCGGCGCGAGCTGCGCGAAATCAGCGACGATGACGCGCATGCCGAACTCGATTTCCCTCGCGCGTTGTAGCGAAACTTCGGTGCGTTCCGCGGAGATGCGAGCCGCGCGGTAGGTCGAATAGCCGAGCGCCGCCATGATCCCTAGGATCAGCAACGCCACCAAGATTTCGACCAGCGTAAAACCCGCGTCTCGACCGCGCGAGCGTTTGAGCTGCGCGTTCATCGGTTGGCCGGTGGAATCGGCGCAGGGGTAATTGGCACGCCGGGCGGTGTCGGTGCCGGCGTCCCAGGATTGGGCGTGCCGGGGTTGGGTGTGCCGGGTGCAGGCGTGGTGACGACACCGGCAGTCCAATCCGCGATGGTGGACCCTGGCGTCGAGAGCGAGCTACCGAGAAATCCCACGGCTTGGGCCAGCGGATTGCCCTTGGTCTTGGCCTCGCCCAAGTAAACCCGCACCACCACCCGCTTCATGCTGGCGATGCTGGTGTCGAAGTAGCGCGTATCGTAGTGCCACTTGCGGCTGCCGAAATCAAGCTCCCCGGTATCGGTGTTTTGCCCAAACTTCGTGACGTTGAGGCGCACTTCCGACAAGCGGTTGAGCGCGATCCATTGCGCCAGACTTTTGTCGCGTAAAAAGCCGCTGGTGCGCGCCGTGCCGCTCACGGCCACCATCAGCGCCGTCAAGCCGAGCGCCACCACCATCAGTGCGACCAACACCTCGACCAGCGTGAAGCCGCGGCTCTGACGTATAAGATTCAAATGCGTTTTTCCACTTTGTTCGAAGACTCGCGCGAGACTTTGCCGAGCGCATCTCCGTCCACGACGGCCTTGGCTTGCGTTGCCTCACGCAGCAAGATGAGGCGAAATGGCGTGCCGTCGCCGCTGGCGGCGATGGCTACTTGCGGGCGGGGCGGCTCGCCGCTGGACATATTTCTATCGATGGCCTTGATCACCACGGTCTGCGAGTCGAGCTGCAGCTGGAAGGTGACGCCCTTGGGCAGCTCGCGATGCCGGAACTCGCGTTCTTGATCCAACATCAGCCAGCGGTCGCGGCGGGAATCATAAACGACGAATTCATACGCGGCGGGCTCGATACGCAGACCAAAGTCCCGGCCTTCGAGCAGGGCGCGCTCGTGCAGCAGCCCGACCAGCCCCTCGATGCGCCGGCTTTCCTCATCGAGCTGACTGTCGCGGCCGGTCGAGTTCACGGTCAAAACGGTGAGCGAAACCACCACCGTGATGATCAGTAACACGATCAGAATTTCGACGAGAGTGAAGCCCTTGCTGCGCATGGCAGGCCTCGCCTGAGCGAGGTCTATTTCTGATCGAGCGTATAGCTGGTGATATCCGCGTCCGGTCCTTCGCCGCCGGGCTTGCCGTCGCGCCCGTAGGAGAGAATGTCGTACTCGCGGCCGTCGGCGCCGGGGCTCGTATACAAATACGGACTGCCCCACGGGTCCTTCGGAAGGGTTTTCAAATAGCCGTTGGGCGGATAGTTGGTGATGGTCGGATCCGAGGGTTGCTTGACCAGCGCCTGCAATCCCTGCTCGGTCGTCGGATATTTAAAGTTGTCTAGCCGATAGAGGTCCAAGGCCTGGCCGATCGAGCGGATGTCGGTCTTGGCGGCCGTAATGCGCGCCGTATCGACCTTGCCCAAGATATTTGGCACCACGAGTGCGCCGAGCACTGCCAGAATGACCACGACGACCATGATCTCAATTAGGGTAAAACCGCTTTGGCGATAACGCATAGGGACCTCGGAAATTCCTTGGATCATAGCAAAATAGAGAACATCAATGCCTCGTGAGGCCGCAAACCGCTTAGGCGTAGTCGCCTCGGCACTACAGTGGGATCGCGGCCGATGGATTTGGTTGCTTCTGATTTTACTGTTGCTGGATGCCGTGTTGGGTCTTGGCGACAATGTCAGTGCGCTGCTGCGCTATGATCGCGGCGCTATTGCAGCCGGTGGCTGGTGGCGGTTGCTTACGGCCCACATCGTGCACCTGGACTTGCATCACCTGATCCTCAATGAGTTGGGTCTGGTGCTGATGTGGTCGCTGTTCGCACAGGATTACGATCCCGTGGAGTGGTGTGCAATCGTGCTGAGCGGCGCGTTGGCGATCAGCTCGGGGCTCTGGTGGCTGAGTCCTCACGTGGCTTGGTATGTGGGCGCGTCGGGCGTGCTGCACACCGTCATGGGCGCCGGGGCGGCAAACCATTTGATAACACGTGCATGGGATCGATGGATACTGGTGTTGGGGCTTTGCGGCAAAGTAGCCTTGGAGCAGAGGGGTGGCCATGCTGCGCCGCTGGTCGTCGTCGATGCGCATCTGTACGGGGCAGCCTGCGGCTTTGCAGTTGGCGCCGCACTGTCGTGGCGGACCGCTATAATTCGTCAGCGCTCACGGGCTCAAGGATAAAAGATTCATGTCGCTTGCCTTTGTATTTCCCGGCCAGGCCTCCCAATCCATCGGCATGCTGAGCGGGTTGGCGCGGATTTCTCCGATCATCACGGCCACGTTTGCCGAGGCCAGCGGCGCGCTGGGCTATGACCTGTGGCAGCGCTGTCAGGAAGGGCCGGCTGAACTGCTCAATGCGACCGAAGTCACGCAGCCGGCCATGTTGACCGCGGGTGTCGCCACGTACCGGCTGTGGCGCGAGCGCGGAGGGCGCCAGCCTGCCATGATGGCCGGTCACAGCCTGGGTGAGTTCAGTGCGTTGGTATCAGCCGGCTACTTGGATTTCAAGAACGCGGTGGACCTGGTCAAGTACCGCGGCGAACTCATGCAGGCGGCGGTGCCGAGCGGCGAAGGCGGAATCGCTGCCATCTTAGGTTTGGAAGACACGGACGTCGAAGCGGCGTGCCAGGAGGCTGCGCAAGGCGAAGTCGTCGAAGCGGTCAATTTCAATGCCCCCGGACAGGTCGTGATTGCCGGAGTCGCCTCAGCCGTGGCACGCGCCATTGAGATCGCCACCGCAAAAGGCGCGCGCCGGGCCATGGCGCTGCCCATGAGCGTTCCCGCGCATAGTTCTCTGATGCGTCCGGCGGCTGAAAAATTGCGAATTCGACTGGAACAGACCGCCGTGGCGGAACGTTCCGAAGTGAAGGTGTACGGCGTGGATTGCAAAATCCACAGCAGCGCGAACGATATACGCAGCGGCTTGGTGAAACAGCTGTCGACGCCCGTGTACTGGGCCGCCACGGTGCGCACCATGATAGCCGCGGGAGCGAACCAAATTATCGAGTGCGGCCCCGGTAGAGTGCTGACGGCGCTGAATCGCCGGGTGGAAAAGAATCGGGATCTCCGGGTGCTGGCGTTGGAAGACCCGCAGGCTCTGGATGACGCGCTGGCTGCGGTGAACTAGGAGCCTGTCTGAGATGTTGAACGGAGAAATTGCCTTGGTGAGCGGCGCCTCGCGCGGCATCGGTGCGGCGATTGCCGAGCGCCTGGCGGCAGATGGTGCGCGTGTGATCGGCACGGCCACGACGCCCGAGGGCGCAGCCCGAATCAGCGAATCCTTGAACGGCCGCGGCGGCCGCGGCGCCGTGCTCAACGTGACCAGCCAGGAGTCGATCGATGCGCTGATAACCGACATCGAGGGCAAGGAAGGCGCGATCGGGATTCTTTGCAACAATGCCGGAATCACGCGCGACACGCTGCTGCTGCGCATGAAGCTGGACGATTGGGATGCGGTGATCCAAACCAATCTGGCATCCGTATTCCGGCTATCCAAAGCGGTGCTGCGCGGGATGATGAAAGCCCGTAAGGGACGCATCATCAGCATCACGTCGGTGGTCGGCCTGACCGGCAATCCCGGCCAGGCAAACTACGCCGCCGCCAAGGCGGGCATCATTGGATTCACCAAATCGCTGGCTCGGGAGGTGGGCTCGCGAGGCATCACCGCCAACGCGATAGCCCCGGGGTTTATCGACACGGACATGACCCGTGCGTTGAACGAGGCGCAGCATGCGGCGCTGAACGCCCAAATCCCCCTGGGAAGGCTGGGGCAGCCGGCGGATATCGCCGCTGCGGTGGCGTTTTTATGTTCCGCCGACGGTGCATATATCACCGGCGAGACGCTGCACGTGAACGGCGGGATGTACATGCCATGAGAGCTTTTGGGCCCTCAGTCGCGGTGTTTTGTCAAGATAGTCAAAGCGGGTCGGCCAACAAATATGCGGCCAAGGTAGCCTAGGCCGTCGCGTTCACATAAAATACGCGCCCGGTCGATGCCACTGGTCGCGGGAGTTCTTAAACCGCATGAATAGCAATTCCGAGAGGAAACCATAACGATGAGTACTGTTGAGCAGCAGGTGAAAAAGATCGTGGCCGAACAGTTGGGCGTGAAAGAAGAAGAAGTCACCAATGATGCCTCGTTCGTCGACGA
>DASYIN010000099.1:0-21518 GCA_035997505.1 Steroidobacteraceae bacterium
GATCCTCACGTTCCGGTCGATCAGGTGCCACAGCAGGAATTGGTGTTGAGGCACGCTGATTTGGTGAAGCGCATTGCCTATCACCTGGTCAGCCGCATGCCGCCGAACGTGGAAGTCGATGACTTGATTCAGTCCGGCATGATCGGCCGGGCTCGACTCATCCTCGCTCGATCCCATCTGATCGAAGCTGAACAGGCGGCAGCTCGCCGCATCCTGCACCAGCTTGTGATATTCCTCGATGGACACGCCCAGGCGCTCGGCGATGTCGGTCGGCGTCGCGTCCTGGCCTTTTTCGTTCTCGATCTTGCGCACCACATCGGCCATCTCGCGCATGTTTCGATGCACCGAGCGCGGCGTCCAGTCCGATTTGCGTACCTCATCGAGCATGGCGCCGCGTATGCGAATGCCGGCGTAGGTTTCGAAATTCGCGCCCTTGGTCGCCGAATAGTGCTTGGCCGCGTCCAAGAGGCCCATCATCCCGGATTGGATCAAGTCATCGACCTCCACATTCGGCGGCATCCGGCTGACCAGGTGATAGGCAATACGCTTCACCAAATCGGCGTGTCTCAACACCAATTCTTGCTGCGGCACCTGATCAACGGGAGTGTGATCATCCGTAACCGGTTTCGAGCCGCGTTTTTGCGTGTTCGTGTACTGTGTGCTTGCTCTCATTGCAATACCGTCGAGGAGGGGGCGATCCTGGCCCCCACCATTCGTTCGACAAAGAACTCCAAATGACCTCGTGCCCCTTGGGGCACAGACCACTTATCGGCTTTAGAGGCGAGATTCTTGAGCGCAATGGAGGAAATAGATGCAGGGTATGCATCCACGACCGCGGTCTGCCGCTTTACAGCACGGCGCAGATAGTCGTCAAACGGAATGGAACCGGCAAACTCCAGCGTCACATTGAGAAATCGGTCACAGACTCGGCGAATTTTTTGAAAAAGATCCGGTCCTTCGCCGGACCTGCGGGTCTGATTGGCCAGGATCTGAAACCGCTGGACTCCGTGCTCGCGGCTCAACACCTTGATCAGCGCGTAGGCATCCGTAATCGAGGCCGGTTCGTCGCAGACCACCACGACCACGTGGTGCGCCGCCTGGCTGAAGGTCATGACGCTGTCATGCAACCCCGCCGCGGTGTCCACCACCAACACCTCGACCTGGTGATACAAGTCGCTGAATGCACGGATGATTCCCGCGTGCTCTGCGGGCGACAACGTGGCCATGCGTTTGATGCCGGAAGCGGCAGGCACGACTTGCAGACCGTGCGGACCGGTGACGATGGCATCCTCCAGCGCACACTCGCCTTGAATGACATTGCCCAGATGAAATCGAGTGTGCAGGCCCAACACCACGTCGACGTTGGCTAGCCCTAAGTCGGCATCCACCAGCATGACATCGCGGCCCTGTGCGGCGATCGACACCGCCAAATTCGCGGACACCGTGGTCTTGCCCACCCCACCCTTGCCGCCCGTCACCGCAATGACCTTCACGGGACGCGAAGCGTTCATGTCAGCCAGCTCCTGCGCGCGTTCCGGCGATAGTCTGAGGTCACGCATGGGCGGCAACTCCCCCGAAATTACGTGCGAAATAGGCCTCGTCGCGGGCCGGCGGCGAGCGTTGCGCCAGCTCGAGGGCCTCGCGCACCAGCCAGATTCTTTTCAGATGCGAGGCGTGCAGGTCTTCCGGTACGCGTTGACCATTGCATACGTAAGCGACCTTCATGTGGTGCCGGAGCACCGTGGAAAGGGCGGCGCCCAGGCTTGCCGCCTCATCCACCTTGGTGAGGACGCAGCCCGCGGGCTTCACTCGCACGAAGGCACACACGATTTCATCGAGCGCTTGCGCCTCGGCTTGCGCAGGAAGCGCCAACAAAACGCGCGCGCGCGAAGCGCCGTACTTCAGCGCCGCCAATTGTTCGGTGAGGCGGACGTCGCGCGGTCCCATGCCGGCGGTGTCGATCAAGATCAGCTTCTTGGACTTCAGCCGTTCGAGCACGCGGGCCAGTTCCTTGGCGCCGTTCGCGGCATGCATGGGCGCACCCAGAATGCGCGCGTAGGTCATGAGTTGCTCGCGGGCGCCGATGCGATAGCCGTCCGTGCTGACGAGCGCCAGGTCTTGGCTGCCGTGCAGCATGCACCAGCGCGCCGCCAGCTTGGCGATCGTCGTGGTCTTGCCGGCCCCGGTCGGACCCACCACCGCGGTGATGCCGCCGGCGACACAGGTCGGATCGTTGACGATCGGCAAATGTTTGGCGAGCAGGGCCAGCGGGATGTGCGATGGATTGTCCAAGCTGGTTCGCCGCGGCGTAAGTTCCGCCAATGTCAACGCCACGTCAGGCGCGATGTCCATGGCCGTCAGCTCCTCCAGTACCCTCGCCTTCAAGGGCTCACGCAATCGCGTGTCGTTCCAGGTCATGCCGGCAAAGCCTGTCTCGAGCAGGCGGCGCATGCCCTGCAATTCGCGCTGCATGGCGCTGTAGCTTGAATTCGTGGCTGGGGTGGCGCGCGGTGTCGCCTGCGCCGGTGCGGTGCGAACCGGTGCGGTCGCGGCGGGCGGCGCTGCCGTGGCCGGGGCTGCTACGGCAGGCGCCGCGGCAGGCGCGGGCTGTGCCATCTTCACTGAGGCCGGCGAGGTGTCGCTCGAAGGCGGCGCGATGGCCGGCGCTGCGCTCTGGCGCTTGGCGTCGGCAAACAGGGCCTCGTCGTAATCCACGGCGGCGATGACTTCGATGCCGTCGTCGCCGCGACGGCTGGACAGGATGACCGCATCGGGTCCCTGCTCCGCCCTCACCAGGGCAAGAGCGGCGCGCATGCTGGCAGCCGTATATCGTTTGATCTTCATGTCAACCTCCGTGAATCACTCAAATCGTTAGCGGCCCACCGCGGCAATCACGCGAATGCGGCGGTTTTCCGGAATCTCGTTGTAGGCAAGCACCGCCAGCGACGGCGTGGAATGGCGCATCAGGCGCGCAATCCACGGGCGAATTTTCGGGGCCACCAAAAGAACTGCCGGCTCTCCCGCCGCGTCCTGGCGACGTGCGCTGTCGCCCAATGCGGTTTGAATTCTGTCGGCAAGGCCGGGCTCAAATCCGGGCGACGCGTCGCCGCCGCCGGCCATTGCGTCTTGCAGCACCTGCTCGAGCGCCGGATCCAAGGTGATCACGGGCAATTCGGTGCGCAGGCCGCCGATGTTCTGCACGATGGTGCGGCCCAGCGCCACGCGTACTGCGGCTACCAATGCCACCGCGTCCTGAGTCCGGGGCGCGTATTCCGCCAGCGTCTCGCAGATGGTGCGCAAGTTGCGAATGGGCACGCGTTCCAGCAAGAGGAACTGCAGCACCTTGACGACCACGCTCATCGGCAAAAGCTTCGGCACAAGATCCTCGATGAGCTTGGGCGCCGACTTGCCCAGGCGGTTGAGCAGTTGCTGGACTTCCTCGTGTCCCAACAATTCATGCGCGTGCGACTGCAACAGATGGCTCAGGTGAGTCGCGATGACGCTGCTGGCGTCCACGACCGTGTAACCCTGGGACTGCGCCTGCTCGCGCCGCACCTTGTCGATCCAAAGCGCATCCAGGCCGAACGCGGGATCCTTGGTGGCCGAGCCCGGTATCGTGCCGGAGACCTGGCCGGGATTGATGGCGAGTTCCCGATCCGGAAACACTTCGGACTCGCCCACCGGCGCTCCCAGGATGGTGATTCGGTAGGAGTTCGGGCCGAGTTCCAGGTTATCGCGGATGTGCACGGCCTGCACCAAGAACCCGAGCTCCTCGGATAATTTCTTGCGCACTCCCTTGATGCGGCCCATGAGTTCGCCGCCCTGATTGCGGTCGACCAAGGGGATCAACCGATATCCGACCTCCAGGCCGATGAGATCGACCGCTTCGACGTCATCCCAGGACAACTCCTTATGTTCAGCGGGCGTTGCCTGCAGGGCGGGCGCGGTGGCAACCACGGCCGTGGCTGCGGGGCGTTTGCTCAACATGTAGGCGCCGACGCCGCAGAGCGATGCCATCGCCAGAAACACGAAATTCGGCATGCCGGGAATGACGCCGAGCAGTGCCAGAATGCCGCTGGTGACGCCCAGGGCTCGCGGCTGCCCGAGCACCTGCGTCATGATCTGCTGGCTCATGTCGTGCGGACGCGAAACGCGCGTCACCAGAATGGCCACGGCCACCGACAGCAGCAAGGCCGGGATCTGCGCCACGAGACCGTCGCCGATGGTGAGCAAGGCGTAGGTGCGGCCCGCGTCGGCGAGCGACATGCCGTGCTGGGCCGCGCCGATGATGGTGCCGCCGAACAGGTTGATGAACACGATCAGGATGCCGGCGATGGCATCGCCGCGCACGAACTTGCTGGCACCGTCCATGGCGCCGTAGAAATCGCCTTCCTCGCGAACCTCCTGCCGGCGCAGGATCGCGTCGGCCTGCGTGATGATGCCTGCGTTCAAATCGGCGTCGATCGCCATTTGCCGCCCCGGCATGGCATCCAGGGTGAAGCGCGCGCTGACTTCCGAGATGCGTCCGGCGCCTTTGGTGATAACCACGAAATTTATGATCACCAGCACCGTGAACACCACCATGCCGACGGCATAGTTGCCGCCGACCACGAAGTGGCCGAACGCGGCGATGACGTGGCCTGCTGCCTGGGCGCCGGTGTGTCCGTTGATCAGGACGATGCGGGTCGAGGCGACGTTCAGACCAAGGCGCAGCAGTGTCGCGCCCAACAGCACGGTGGGAAAGGTCGCAAACTCGAGCGCGCGCCGCACATAGATCACGGCCAGCAAAATCATGAGCGACAGCGAAATATTGAACGTGAAGAAGATGTCCAGCAGAAACGCCGGCAGCGGCAACACCATCATGGCGAGCACGACCATCACCAGCACCGGCACGCCGAGGCCGTTGCGGGCGAATTCGCCGACCGTCGCCACGGCGCCGCGCGCGCTCATACGTCTAAGTACTCATCGCCGACCTTGGGATTGGGCCGCGCAACGCGCGCCGCAATGGTCGGATTCAAGGTGCGTATTCTGAAGATGTACGACAGCACCTGCGCCACCGCGACATACAGACCGTTCGGGATTTCCTTGTTCAGGTCCGTCGAGCGATACAAGGCGCGCGCCAGTCTCGGTGCTTCGAACACCGGCACGCGGTTTTCCTCGGCGATGCGGCGTATGTTCTGCGCGACCAGATCGACGCCCTTCGCCAGCACCACGGGTGCGCGCATCTTCTTCGGATCGTATTTCAGCGCCACCGCGAAGTGCGTCGGGTTGACGATCACCACATCCGCCGTGGGCACCTTGTGCATCATGCGCCGCCGCGCCAGCGTCTGCTGCATCTGGCGTATGCGCTGCTTGGTCTCCGGACGGCCGTCCAACTCCTTGGATTCGTCGCGCAGTTCCTGGCGCGTCATGCGCAACTGGCGCTTGAACTGGAAGATCTGCAGGGGCACGTCGACGACCGCCACCAGCGCGAGCGAGGCGCACAGCCACACGAAGGCCCAGCTTAAGAGCCCCGCGCCGCGCAGTACCGCGGCTCGCGGCGCCATGCGGCCGAGCGCCAGCACGTCGCCGAAAATCCATGAGACGATCCCGGCGCACACCGCGCTGACGACGAAGCATTTGAGCAGCGCCTTGCCCAATTCCGACACGCCGTGAAGCCCGAACAGCCGCTTCAAGCCCGACAGCGGGCTCAATCGGGAAAAATCCGGCGCCAACGCCTGCGTGGTGAAATTCCATCCGCCGAGCACGACTGATGCCAGCAACACCATGACAACGAGTGCGCCGAACACCGGCAATACGGCGGTAAGGGCGTTCATGCAGGCATCGCTGAGCGAGGCGCTCATTGAGTCCGTGGTGCGCAGCGCCCGGTAGTCGACGGACAGCGACCGCCGCATCATCTGCGCCAATTGCGATGCGGCCGTTCCGCCGACCGCCACCAGCGCCGCGCTGCCGCCGATCATGGAGGCAAAATTGGTCAGCTCGCGCGAACGCGGTATCTGGCCGCGCTCGCGCGCTTCCTGAAGGCGTCGTTGCGAAGGTTCTTCAGTGCGTTCACCGCCCATCTCCGATTCAGCCATCAGGGCACCCCCGGGGCGTGACCGCCGACCAAATCACCGACGGCCATCAGAGCATTGTTAATAAGAGTTGCGATCCCCGACATGATGCCGTCGAGTCCGGCGAGCAATACGAAGAAGCCGCTCATGAGCGTGATGGTGAATCCGATCCCGAATAAATTGAGCTGCGGCGCGGCGCGGGTCACGACGCCCAGCGCAAGATTGACGATGACCAGCGCAATGACTGCCGGCAACGCGATCAACAGACCCGTGTCGAATACATGCGCGCCCCACAGCACCATGGAGAGGAAAAAGTTCGGATTCAGATGCGCGCCGATCGGCAGCGTGTGAAAGCTTTCCACAAGGGCGCCGAGCAGCATCAAGTGTCCGTTGATCGCAAGGTAGGTCAACGTGCCGAAAATCATGAACAGCTGGCCGAGCACCGGCACCTGTGCGCCGCGCTGCGGGTCGACCAGCGTCGCGAAGCCGAGGCCCATGGTCAGTGAAATGCTTTGACCGGCGAACACCAACGCTTCGAACGTCACTTGCACCACCATGCCGATCGCCACGCCGATGAGCAGCTCGAGCGCGGCGGTCAGCAGGCCCTCGCCTGAAAAGATCGACAGGCCCGCAGGTACCGGTATCAGGGGACCAAGCAAAAACGCCAACGCCAGCGTCAGCACGATTTTGACCAGCCCCGGCACGACGCCTTCGCTCGCGATGGGCGCCGCAAGCACAAAACCGCCGACGCGCAGCGCAGGCCACCACATGCGGCTCACCCACATCGAGACGTCGGCCGCATTCAGGGTTATGGGTTGCATGCGGTTAGCCGACCATCGCTGGGATGCTGGCGTACAACTCGTGCGTAAAATCGATCAGCACCCGCAAGATCCAAGGACCGGCGACAAACAGGGTGAGCACCAGCATCAGCAGCTTCGGGATGAAGCTCAAGGTGGACTCGTTGATCTGAGTCGCTGCCTGCAGCATGCCGATCACCAATCCGGTGATGAGCGCGATCAACAGCAACGGCGCGGAAATCAGCGAGGTGACCATCAGCGTCTTGTGCGCCAGGTCCATGACGGTCTCGGGCGTCATTGATGAAAGCTCGACGCGAGCGTGCCGATGAGCAGGGTCCAGCCATCGACCACCACGAACAACATGATTTTGAACGGCAGAGACACCAAGACCGGCGATAGCATCATCATGCCCATGGACATGAGTACGCTCGCGACCACCAGGTCAATCACCAAGAAGGGAATGAACACCATGAAGCCGATTTGGAAGGCGGTCTTCAGCTCGCTGGTGAGGAACGTCGGCACCAGGACCGACAACGGCACATCGTCGGCGCTGTTGAATTGCGCCTTGCCGGAGAGTTTGGAGAACAGTTGCAAATCGTTTTCGCGCGTCTGCGCCAGCATGAATTTCTTCAACGGGGCGACGGTGCGGTCGATCGCCACTTCTCCGGCAAGCTGGCCATCCATGTAAGGCTTGATGCCGGTTGCGTACGACTGCTCCAGGGTGGTTGCCATCACGAAGAACGTCAGAAACAGCGCGAGCCCCGTGAGCACTTGGTTGGACGGCGTGGTCGCCATGCCGAGCGCCTGCCGCAGGATCGACAGGACGATGATGATCCGGGTGAACGCCGTCATGGCCAGCAAAATCGCCGGCAACAGCGTCAGCAGCGTCATCAATATGAGAATCTGGAAGGTGAGCGAATAGGTCTGCACGCCGTCGGCGGCCGACTTCAAAGCGACTGCGGGCAGCGCGGCCTGCGCGCCGGCGATGAGCGGCAGAAGCGCGAGCCCGGCAGCCGCAATCAGGCGATGGAAACGCAATGCCTTGATCACGGCGGGCCCGGCCGCTTCATGAGGTCGCGCAGGCGATCGGCGAAGGGCGGCGTACGATTGGCCGCCCGCAGCGTGATGGGGGTGGTCAGCGGCGTCAAAGCGACGATGCCGCCGGCGCTGACGCCGAGCAACACTTGCGTCTCGCCGATGCGAACCAGCACCACGCGCTCGCGCGGCCCGATGCTCAGCTGATCGAGAACTTCGCTGTCGACGGAACCGCGCGGAGCGTTCAACTTGAAGCGTTTCAACACCCAGCCGATCGCCAGAATCAACGCGACGATGGCGATGAGGCTCAACGTGAGCTGCGTCAAGCTGCCGATCGACAACGGCGAGGCGGGTTGCGCCATCACCGTCATTTCACGTGCTCCATCCTCTCCGTCTCGCTGACCACGTCGGTGAGGCGAATGCCGAATTTTTCGTTGACCACGACGACTTCACCGCGCGCAATGCGAACGCCGTTCACGAGCACGTCGAGCGGCTCGCCTGCCAGGCGGTCGAGTTCGACCACGGCACCGGGTGCCAACTGCAGCAGGTCGCGCACCGACATCTTCGCGCGTCCGACCTCAAGGGCCAGCGTAACCGCGACGTCGAGAATGAGCTTCAAATTCATTTCCTGCCCGCCGCCGCCGCCGGCGTTGGGACCTAGGTCGGTGAATTGCGCGCGCGCGACGGCGGCGCTCTTCGGATCGGGCGGACTCATACGGGGACTCCTGGAAGAATTTTGAGGGCGTTGTGCCCATGCGAAATGCCAAAACGGCCGCGATACAGCGGTACGTCGCCGGCCAACAAGGTGACCTGCTGCGGCGCTTCGATCGGGATGATGTCGCCCGGCGCGAGGCTCACCAGTTCGCGCAGGCTGATCTGCGCTTGGGCGAGAACGGCGCGCATGTCCAATTGCGCCTCCTGCAGCGCATTGGTGATCACCGGCGCCCACGCTTCTTGTTTGCGCACCGGAGCGGCTGCGGCGCCATCGCCCGCAAGCGTCTCGCGAATGGGACTGAGCAAGGCATCGGGGAGCAGCCAGTCGATGCGACCGCTGCGCGCCGCGAATTCGACCGTATATTTGGCAACGATGACCGACTCGAGCGCGCTGCCCAGCTGCACCAGGCGCGGATTGGTTTCCTGCTTCACCAACTCCAGTTCCACCGGCGATACCGCAGCCCACGCTGCCGTCACATCCGCCGCGAAGCTGCGCAGCATCAGCGCGAGGAAGCGTTGCGCCGCCGGCGCGACCGCAGCCTGCGGATCCGCATTGGCGCGGCCCGTGCCGCCGAAGAAGCCGTCCAACAGGGTCAACAGCAGCGCGGGCTCGACGCTGACATAGGCAAATCCCGGCAGCGGTTTGAGGCGCACGACCGCGAGCGTGGCCGGTACCGGCAAGGACGCTTGCAAATCGGCACTCTTTACCATTTCGAGCGAATCGAATTGCAGGTTGGCGTCGCGCCCCAGTAGTCCGGACAGCGAGGCGCCTGCACGATCGCCAAAGTTTTTGCAGATCGCCTCGAGCAGGGGCAGGTCGGTCCGATTGATGCGCTGTGCGGCAAAATCATAGGGCCGTACGGTTGCGGGGCCCTCCTTGCCGTTCTTTTCGAGCAGGGCTTGTACCTCCTCGTTGGAGATTCGTGCCGCGGATTCTTCCATCACTGCACCACGAAACTGGTGAAAAGGACGTCGTCCACGTCGGGACCGCCTTCCTTCTTTTGCACCGCGCGGACTTCCGCAAGCGCCTCTGTCCGCAGCTTCTCCTTGCCCTCGCGCGACATCATGGACTGGTAATTGCGATTGCTCATCAGCAGCAGCAGGTTGTTGCGGATCAACGGGATGTTCCTTTGCACGCTTTCGATGGCCTTTTCGTCGTGCGCCATGATCTCCATGGTGATTTGCAGGAATCGCACGGCTGAGCCGTCTTCGAAGTTCACAACCAGCGGCGGATCGATGGCGTAGTAAACCGACGGTTTGCCGGCGCCGTGTCCTTCCGAGCCGGCTTTGGCCGCAGCGGGCTCCGGCACGATCGCGGTGATCTTGCCGTCCTTGTCCAGTTTCAGATCCGGGAGCGGGTGCAGCTTGGCGTTGATGAAGCCGCCGATCACGACGGCCACCAAGGTGAGGGCGAAAATGCCCACCCCATTCATCAGGGTACCCATGAAGCCGCCGGACTTTTTCGGCGGAGGGGGAGGAGCGTCGTCAGCTTCGTCGGCCATAGTTCGATTCCAAGGCGCGTGCATATGCCGCAACCTCGAATCGAGCAAGTTCTATGCCATAAGATTTTTTGAGAATTTTTATCAGTATATTCAGCGACTTATGAAAAGCACAAGTACGCCCGCCCCGGGCTCAAGCGCCGATAAATTGACGCTTACCAGATGCTCACACGTTCATTGGGCGGCAAATACATCTTGTCGCTTGGGCTAAGGCCAAATGCCGCATAGAAGCCCGGCTGGTTGCGAAGCGGCGCCGTGCCCCGCACTGCCGGCGGCGAGTGCGGATCGGTTTTGATGCGCTGGATTGCCTCTGCCTCGCGCACCTTGCCGCGCCAGACCTGCACCCACCCCAGATACAGGCGCTGATCGCCGCTCAAGCCGTCGATCACGGGCGCCTCATGGTCCGCCAGAGAAATCCGGTAGGCCTTGTAGGCAATCGCCAGACCGGAGTTGTCGCCGATGTTTTCGCCCAGGGTGAGCGCGCCGTTGACGTGGTAATCGGGTACCGGCTCATAAGCGTTGTATTGCGCCACCAGCGCCTTGGCCTTCTCGGCAAACTTGTCGTGGTCGGCCTTCGTGAACCAGTCATGCAGATTGCCGTCGGCATCGAACTGGCTGCCGCGATCATCGAAACCGTGGCTCATCTCATGGCCGATGGCGCCGCCGATGCCGCCATAGTTCACCGCATCGTCAGCGTCGGCGTCGAAGAACGGCGGTTGCAGGATGGCCGCGGGGAATGTGATTTCGTTGCGCGTCGCGTTGTAGGAGGCGTTGATGGTCTGCGGATGCATGCCCCATTCGCTGTGATCCACAGGCTTGCCCAATTTGGCCAGATTGCGCCGGTACTCGAATTGATTGGCTCGAACCACGTTGCCGAACAGATCGTCGCGCGAAATCTTCAGGGCGCTGTAGTCGCGCCAATGATCCGGATAGCCGATCTTGGGCAGCATCTTCGCCAGCTTGGCCTGAGCGCCAACCTTGGTGTCCGCACTCATCCAATCGAGCGTGTCGATGTCGCGGCGGTAAGCCTCCAGCAGGTTTTGAACCAACGCCTGCATGCGGGCCTTGTTCTGGGGCGGGAAATACTTCGCCACATACAGCTTGCCCAGCGCCTCGCCGAGGCTGCCGTCGAGCAGCGTGATGCCGCGTTTCCAGCGCGCCTGGTTTTCCGGCACACCGCGCAACACCCCGCCGCTGAACGCGAATCGTTCGTCGACAAAGGACTTCGACATGTATGGCGCCGTGGCCGAGAGCACACGCCATTTGAAATACGCCTTCCACACCCGCAACGGCGTGGCGCGCAACACTTTGCCCAAGCTCGTGAAGTAAGTCGGTTGCGCCACGATCACGTAATCGACCCTGCCTTCGATGCCGGAACCGTGCAGGTAGCGCTGCCAGTCATAGCCCGGCAACAACGCGGGGAGCTCGGTGATGGCCGTCTTGTTGTAGGTCTTGATGGGATCGCGGTCTTGCACCCGCGTCCACTGAATCTTTGCCAATGCCGTTTCCAATTCGAGTATCGCAGCAGCGCTTTTCGCTGCTTTTGCCTGACCGGTCATGCCCAACATTTTTTCGATGTGCGCCCGATAGGCGAGCCGCGCCTCCTTGAGCTTGGCGTCGTCCTTCAGGTAGTAGTCGCGATCCGGCAACCCCAATCCCCCCTGAAACAGATTGACGGCATAGCGCGAGGAGTCCCGGGCATCCACATTGATCTGCAGGCCGAACGGCGCGCCGGCGCCGATCTCGACCATGTGCGCCATCACTCCCGGGACGGCATTCATGCTCTTGATCGCATCGATCGCTGCAAACTCCTTCAGCACGGGCTTCACCCCCAGACCCTCCAGATGATCCTCGTTCATGTAGCTGGCATACAGATCGGCGAGCTTCTTCGCGTCGGGATCCTCATTGGACGCGCTCTGATCGAGGCCGTCGACGATGATGCGGAGCTGTTCCTCGGTCTTATCCTGCAGCGTCGTGAACGAGCCGACCGCGCCTTTGTCGGCCGGCAGCTGATAATCCCGCAGCCATTTGCCGTTCAAATATTGATATACATCGTCCTGAGGACGCGCCGCTGCGTCGACATATTGAAGATCGATGCCCGAGTGCTGCGTCGGGCGCGGAGCCGGCGCAGCCGCCGCGGGCGGCACGGTGGGCGGGGTCGGCGGCTGATTACTGGCGCAAGCCGCAAGGCCGGCGATGCAGACGACGGTTGCCAAAATCTTCAACATGCTCTCTCCTAAAACTTCAATGAAACCTTCAAACCCGGGCCCGCGTCATCGAGCACCAGGTGCGCGCCATGCAATTTCGTCACTGCCGCCACGAGCGACAAGCCCAATCCAGAACCGGGAAATTTCCGCGCCTCGTCCAGGCGCACGCGGCGGCCGAGCACCATCTCGCGTTTGTCGGCCGGAATGCCGGGTCCATTATCTTGCACGATGACTTGCGGCGCGCTGCCGGACCCGTCAAGCACCACCCGAATGTGACCGCCCTCGGGCGTGAATTTAATCGCGTTGTCGAGCAAATTGGCGAGCGCCTGAGCCAGCAGCTGCCTATTGCCCTGTACCTGCGCGCCCGCCGCGACGGAACTCTCGAGCACAATGCCGCGCTCTTCGCTCACCGGCGCATAGAGCTCGACCACGCTCCCGACCAGTTCCGACAAGTCGACGATTTCCCGCGCCACGGTACCGGTCTCAGCCAGCGCGATGCGCAGCAAGGCATCCAGCGTACTGCGCATCTGGTCCACCTCGGTGGTGACCCGTTCGAGCACGCGCCGCTCAGGAGAACCGGGCGTGAGCGTCGTCATCGCTCCCTCCGCGGACGCCTGCAGCCGATTGAGCGGCGTGCGTAGATCGTGCGCCGCGCTGTCGAGCACGGTGCGCATGCCTAGGGTGAGCTGCTCGATCTTGTCGAGCATGGTGTTGATCTCGCGCGCCAGCGTGTTGATCTCATCATCGGCATCGCGAACCGGCAGACGTTGCGACAGATCGCCTCGCATGATTTGCGTCGCGACTGCGGAAATCGCGCCGGCCTGCGCGAGAATGCGCCGCCCCATCCAAAAGCCGCCGCCCAATCCCAGCAGCAAGGTCAGCACGACCGCGGCGATGAGGCCGCGCATCATCAGACTCTTGACGTCCTGGCGTTCCTGCACGTCGTGTCCGACGAGCATTTGATAGCCGCCGGGCAGGGCAAAATAACGCGCGCGCATTTCGTGTTCGCGCGTCTCGTCGCCGAACGGCACTGACACCTTGAAAAGAAACCACTTCTCCTTGGCGTTGATTTTCGGCCACGCGGGCACATTCCCCGCCACCGGGCGCAGCTGCGGATCCACCATCAAGTACACCGCGCCGCGCACATCCTGGTCCTGGGAGCGCTGCTCGACCAATTCGATGAAGTCGCCGCGCGAGAGGACCAGCATCTGCTCGCGCAGTCCCTGTACCTCCGCTTCGATGAGATTGTCGGTGCTCCCGTCGACGACGCGCGAAACGGCGAAATCCACCGCATAGATGAGCGCCGCGGCGCCGATCGCGAACACGATCGAGTAGACGATGGCGATACGGAAGGGCGACGTATCGAGAACACCGAGAAAGCGCTGGTCGGGACCCATCCTAGGGGCTCCAGGCGCCGTTATTCGTCTTCGCGCAAGCTGTAACCCGCGCCGCGCACGGTATGCAGCAAAGGCTTATCGAAATCCTTGTCGATTGCCTGCCGCAAGCGGCTGATATGCACGTCGATCACATTGGTTTGCGGGTCGAAGTGGTAATCCCAAACACCCTCCAACAGCATGGTGCGCGTCACGACTTGACCGCTATGGCGCATCATGAATTCGAGCAGTTGGAACTCGCGCGCGGTCAACTCGATTTTCTTGCCGTTGCGCACGACCCGGCGGGTCATGCGATCCAGTTCCAAATCGGCCAATTTCAACTTGGTGCTCGCTTCGGCGTTGCCCGCTTCGCCGCGGCGGGCAAGCGCGTCGATGCGCGCCAGCAATTCGGCCATGTGATAGGGCTTGGTCAAATAGTCGTCGCCGCCCGCACGCAGGCCTGTGATGCGGTCATCGACATCGCCAAGCGCGCTCAAGATGAGGACCGGCATTTTGCGTCCCGTGGCCCGCAGCGATTGCACCAGCGCGAGTCCGTCCATCTTTGGCAGCATGCGATCGACAATTACCAGATCGACGGCGATGGAGGAGGCCATGTGCAGTCCTTCGAGACCATTGCCCGCGGCATCGACCGTGTGACCGGCCTCCCGCAGCGCCTTCGCCAGGTAATCCCGCGCGACTTCGTCGTCTTCGACTATCAAGATGTGCATGGCTCAGTATCTTAGACTAGGATGCGGTCGCCCGGGTTCACTCGATAGGACCCCAACCCAAGCGATGTGTATGCCCGAGTCTCGGATCCTTGCCTTCATCGCGCTTGCCGCGCTGTTTTGGGCGGTTCCGTCCTACCCGAAAGAGGCGCCGTTGTGGGAAGTCGGTCTCGGCGCGGGTGCGATTGCCTTTCAGGACTATAGGGGTTCGGACACCACGCACGCCTATCCCCTGCCCGTGCCCTACGTCGTCTACAACGGCAAATTCCTCAAGGCCGATCGCGACGGTGTGCGCGGCACTCTGTTCAATCAGGATTGGCTCGAGGTCAACCTGAGCTTCAACCTGACCACGCCGGTGCGCAACGACCGTGAGCGCAGCGGCATGCCGGACTTGCGTTCCACCGTCGAGATGGGACCTTCGTTCGATTTCCACTTGCTGCGCAGCGACGATCGCCGGATCAAGTTGGACTTGCGCATGCCGCTGCGCGCCGCGGCGACTGTCGAGGCCTCGCCGCGCATCATCGGATGGACCTTCAGCCCGAGGCTGAATTTGGACCTTCGGAATCCTTTCGGACTTCCAGGTTGGAATCTTGGGCTGTTGGCAGGCCCGCTGTTCGCAGATCGCCGCTACCACGACTATTTCTACTCGGTTGCCCCTCAGTTTGCGACGGCCTCGCGGCCGCAATTCACTGCCCAGGGCGGCTACGCCGGCACGCAGACGCTGGCCGCCTTGTCGAAACGATACCCAAAGTTTTGGGTGGGCGCGTATATGCGCTACGACACGCTGGCCGGCGCCGCCTTTGTTGACAGCCCCCTGGTCCAGCGCAAAAGCTATTGGACCGGCGGATTTGGTTTCTCCTGGATGCTAAAAAAATCAACACAGGTCGTGCAAATACCGGACTGACAGCGACGATGCCGCGTTTCCTAAAAGTCATATACGAATATTTCGCGCTGTACAGTTCCCTGGCCTTGCTGGGACTCATCTGCCTGACCTGGTCGGTATTTGCCCTGCCGCTCTATTTCATCCTGCCGACACGCTTAGGGACCGCGGTCGGCCGTTTCGGCATCATGGCGGGTTTCCGAATCTACTCCTGGTCCTTGTCGATCACAGGAACCTATCGGCTCGATTTGCGCGCCGTCGATACCCTGAGAGGCGGCCCGCCGGTGATTCTGGCGCCGAACCATCCGGCGCTGATCGACGCGCTATTGATTCTGACGCGGCATCCGAATTTGGTTTGCGTGATGAAATCGGAACTAATGAAAAATGTGTTCTTAGGCTCCGGATCCCGGCTTGCGCGCTACGTGCGCAACGATTCTTCCAGACAAATGGTCAAGGAGTCCGTAGCGCACTTGCAGGCCGGCGGCGTGTTGCTGCTGTTCCCGGAGGGCACTCGGACCACGCGGTCTCCGATCAACAGCTTGGTGGGCAGCGTTGGCCTGATCGCGAAACATGCCAAGGTGCCCGTGCAGACGCTGGTGATCGAAACCGACTCGCCGTTTTTGAGTAAGGGCTGGCCCTTGTTCAAGCGGCCCGAACTGCCCATCACCTACAAGGTGCGTTTGGGCCGTCGATTTGATCCGCCGTCGGATGTGGCCGCTTTCACGGCGGAACTCGATCGATACTATCGCCAAGAGCTCGAGGGCGCTCTGCAGTCCCGCTGGCTGAAACACGAGTCATGACGCCATCGAGCACTCATCTTGTGCTCATTCCGAGCTACAACCCCGGACCCAAAGTGTTTTCAACCGTGCGAGCGGCTCTGGATCAATGGGCGCCCATATGGGTCGTGGTCGACGGCAGCACCGATCATTCGGAACACCGCTTGGCGGAAATGGCGGCCCAAGAGCCGGCTCTGCGAATCTGGGTGTTGCCGCAGAACCGGGGCAAGGGAGCGGCGGTGATGTTCGGCCTGCGGGAGGCTCAGGCGCTGGGCTTCACGCACGTGCTGACGCTGGATTCGGACGGGCAGCACCCGGCGGAGAGCATACCTACCTTCATGCAGGCGTCCCTGGCATCTCCCGATTCCATGGTGCTGGGAGAACCCGTATTTGATGCCAGCGCCCCCGGCTTGCGCGTCAAGGGCCGCCGGATTTCGAACTGGTGGGCCAATCTCGAAACCTTGTGGGCGGGAATACACGATTCGCTGTTCGGGTTTCGAGTTTATCCCATCGACGCGCTGCTCAAGGTCACGCGCGGACAGCTTTGGATGCGGCGCTTCGACTTCGACGTGGAGGCTGTGGTGCGTTTGTGCTGGCGCGGCGTGCGGCCCATCAATCTACCCGCGCCGGTACGCTACTTCAGCCCGGAGCAGGGCGGCGTCTCTCATTTCAACTACTGGCGCGACAACGTGCTGCTGACCTGGATGCATTTCAGGCTGTTTCTCGGATTTATCGTGCGCCTGCCGCTCTTGATCGCAAGGCGTTTACGCAATCCCTAAAGGCGCTTGCCGGCCCTTAAAGCGATTTGCGTGCGCAGTACTCGGAAAAAATCCCCATCTCCACATGGCGATATTCATCGAGGAAACCCGCCTCGTGGATTGCCTCGAGAATTTCAGCCGGCGCAACGCAGGCATCGATCGTGTCCCAGTAGTAGCGCATCAGTTTGGGAGAATCGGAATTTTCGCCCAGAATGCCGGCGAGGAAAGGCACCACGCCGCGCATATAGGCCTTGAGCACGGCACGCGGCACTAAGGCCTCGGGGCGCGTGATTTCCAAGAGACATATCCGGCCCCCCGGTTTCAGCACCCGCATGAATTCCCGTAACGCCACCGACATATCGGCGATGTGGCGCAGCGCGTAGCCCATGCACAAGAAGTCCGCGGTTTCCGCCGCGGCGGGAATGGCCTCCGCACTGCCGATGACCAAGTCCACGCCGACCGGAACTTTGGCGCTGTTGATCATTCCCGCGCTGGGATCGACACCGGTCACCTGGCCAGATATACCAACCAAAAGAGCGGCCTGCTTGGCCGTGAGTCCGGTCCCCACCCCGATATCCAAAACCCGCATGCCTGCCAGAAGGCCGGCCCGGCGCAGCGCCCTTCTGCGGTACCAAGAGCCGGATCCCAAGGCCATGACACGCTCGATGCGGTCATAATCCCCCGCAGTGCGGTCAAACATCTGCCGTACCCAGGCGCGCCGTTCCGTTTCCAGCGTGTAGTACTCGCGCAACGGCGGATGCGGTGCTTGCATGGCGCCAGCATACGCCAGTCAGTTGCTGCACCGGCCCGCACCTATATAATGCCGCTACTTAGAAACTCCTATTGAAAGCCCAAGCCTATGGCCGATAAAGCGTCGCTCATGCAACAACCGGCGCCGCTGACCGATGTCGGTCTCCAGCGGGAACTCGCCGCGCTGTTCGTGGAAGCCCTGAATCTCGAGGTCCTGCCTCAGGAAATCGATCCCGACGCCCCGTTGTACGGCGAGGGATTGGGGTTGGATTCCATCGATATCTTGGAGGTGGCGTTGATCGTCTCCAAGCAGTACGGCATTCATCTTCGGGCCGATAGCCAGGAAAATCAGCAGATCTTTCGTTCTTTGAGGCATCTAGCAGAGTACATTGCGGCACAGAGAACCAAGTAATCATGGCCTCGGGACGTAGACTGCAGCTTGCTGCCGTCGTCTTGTTCTTCATCGCTTACTCCGTACTGTCGCATTACAGCAATCTAAATCCGCAAGCGCACGATTTGGGCGCGGGACTCGCGCTTGCACCCATGCTCACCCTCGGTCTCGTTTTGCTTTGGCGCTCGAGCGGCGCGCTCCTGGCCTGCCTAGGCCTAGTGGCGGCCGCAATCCTGTTACGTGCATTCTGGCCGCTGCTCACGCAGAATTTTTCCATCGTGTACCTGGTACAGCAGTGCGGTTTCTATTGCATCATGGCCATCACGTTCGGCCGATCGCTGCGGAAGGGCAGCGTGCCGCTGTGCACGCGACTCGCCGACAAGGTGCATGGCCCGTTGAGCGCGCTCGAACTGCGCTACACGCGTAATGTCACGCTGGCATGGGTGATTTTCTTTCTTCTGAATCTCGCGGCAACGTTTTTATTGTTTGCCTTTGTGCCGCTGCGCACCTGGTCGCTATTCGTCAATTTCTGCGCCCTGCCGTTGATCCTTCTCATGTTCGTTGCGGAATACCTGGTCCGGCGGCGCGTGCTGCCGCAGGTGCATCGCGGCGGATTGATTGCCACGTTGCGGGTTTATTTCGCGGATTCGCGTTAAACAAATGGACGCGATCGCGCTACTCTCGCACCCCTCACCGGCCTCGATAGTCGCCTATCGATCCGGTGTCGGCATCACGGCCCGGCAGTTTCTTGCCGACGCCGCACTGCTGGCGCAGCGATTGCCCAAGGCCACGCATGCGCTGAATGTATGCGCCGACCGCTATCGCTTCACGGTCGGACTCGCCGCCTGCCTGATGTCGGAGCGCGTCAGCCTGTTGCCGTCGACGCATACTCCGCAAGTGATTACGCAGCTCGCGGCGTTCGCCCCCGACGCTTTTTGCCTGACGGACGACAGGCGCTGCGAAATCGAATTGCCGCAGGTTTTTTATCCCGACCTGATCGCCGAATCCGCGTCCCCGAGCGCACCGCCCGCACCGCCCACACCCTTTGACGTGCCCCGGATTGCGGCGTCCCAGCTCGCAGCCATCGTCTTCACCTCAGGATCAACGGGCACGCCGGTGCCCTTCAAAAAAACCTGGGGGCTGCTGGCACGCTGCGTGCTCAGCGGCGCGCAAACCTTGGGGCTGTTGGACGGCAGGAGCTACGCCTTGGTAGGCACGGTTCCCGGTCAACACATGTACGGCTTCGAGTCGACCGTGCTGCTCGCGCTGTTGAGTGGCAATGCCTTGAGTGCCGAACGGCCCTTTTACCCGGCAGACGTCGCTGCCGCTGTCACGCGGGTGCCACGACCCCGGGTATTGGTCACCACCCCAATCCATTTGCGCACCCTGCTGTCCTCGGAAATCGATTTTCCGTCGCTCGATCTGGTGATGTCGGCAACAGCGCCCTTGAGTAAGGAATTGGCGGACGAAGTCGAGGAAAAATACGGCGCTCCGCTCTTGGAGATTTACGGTTCGACCGAAACCGGCCAGATTGCCGTGCGGCGCACGGCGCGGACTGCGGCGTGGCGCCTTTGGCCCGGGGTTCATTTGAACGTTTCGAATGGTCAGGTTTTTGCGCAAGGCGGGCACGTCGAGCAATTGACGCCGATGTGCGATGTCATCGAGATTACGGGCAAGGATGAATTTTTGCTGCACGGCCGGACGGCCGACCTGGTCAATGTCGCGGGCAAGCGCAGCTCATTTGGTTACTTGAACGCACAACTCAACGCCATTCCCGGTGTCGTTGACGGGGCATTTTTTCTGCGCGAGGAGTCGGGCGGATCCACCGGCGTGGCGCGCTTGGCCGCAGTCGTCGTCGCACCAGGCATGAGCGTCGCAACCTTAACCGAACAGCTGCGGCAGCTGATCGATCCGGTATTTCTGCCGCGGCCCTTGCTGATTGTGCAGCACCTGCCTCGCAACGCGACCGGCAAGCTGCCCCAACAAGCGCTGCAGGGATTCGCGGACGAGCAGCTGCGGGCCAACGAGTCGCAATGAAAATGCAAAGTACGCTGAATATCGCCGCGGACCACCCGGCTTTCTGCGGCCATTTTCCGACCTTTCCGGTTTTCCCTGGCGCGGCCTTGCTGGACGAGATGCTCAAGATCTTGGAATGCGCGCGGGGCATCGATCTTAAATCCTGGCATATCTCGTCCGTCAAATTTCTCGATGCGGTTCGGCCGCGCGATTCGCTGCTCTTCGAGCACGAAGCCCCATCTGCAGGATTGATTCGCTTCACGATCAGCGTTGCGGACCGCAAGATTGCCAGCGGTAGCCTGCATGAATCCTAGAACGGTAAATCCCGTCGATGCCCAAGCAGCGGCGGCCGAATGGGTCAGGCACCGGGAACGCGGCAGCCTGTGGCTGCTCCGAATCATGGCGTTTCTGTCGTTGCGCTGCGGTCGCAGGGCAAGCCGCCTCATTCTGTACGGAATCGCCCTGTACTTTTTCTTGTTCGGGCCCAGTGCGCGACGGCACTCGCGGAACTATTTGCGCCTCGCTCTCGGCAGAGAACCCAAGGCCCGCGATCGGTTCCTGCAGATCTTGAGCTTCGCGACGACGATTCACGATCGGGTCTATCTCATCAACGGCCAGTTCGAGAAATTCGACATCTCGGTGCAAGGAGAAGACATGGTGCTGGCGCACGAGCCCAAGGGCCGCGGCGCCATGTTGATGGGCGCGCATATGGGCAGTTTCGAGGTCATGCATTCCTTGAGCCGGCGCCGGCATGGGCTGCGCGTCGCAATGGCGATGTATGAAGAGAATGCGCGGAAGATCGGCGGAATACTCGCCGCCATCAATCCGGACTGGGTCGCGGACATCGTTGCCCTGGGCCGGCTCGACGCGATGCTGAACATCGCGGAGCGCCTCGATCAGGGAGCCTATGTCGGCGTGCTGCCCGATCGCACGCTCGGTGAAGAACCGGCGCAGTCCGTGACATTTTTGGGGAGGCAGGCATTCGTGCCCACCGGACCGATGCGCGCAGCCGCAATTTTGCGCTGCCCGGTGTTCTTCATGGTGGGATTGTATCGCGGCGGGAATCGCTATCATGTAGCCTTCGAAAGGGTCGCCGATTTTTCGGCCACCAGCGTCGGCAGCCGCGAACTGGCGGTTCGTGCCGCGATCGAGCGCTACGTCGCGGTGCTCGAGCAGTATTGCCACAGCGATCCTTACAACTGGTTCAACTTCTTCGATTTCTGGCGCCAGCCGGCGCGCACCGGGGCCAAGTAATGCTGCGTAGCCTGCCATTGATCCTATTGAGCGTGTGTTGCGCCTTCGGCAGCGCGCCGGCGCGTGCGGCGTCCGCCGGTTTCAGCGACCTCGATGAGGTCATGGGCTTGCTCGCGATGCGCCAGCATGGCCGGGTCGAGTTCATCGAACAGCAATTCTTGAGCGTCTTGAAGCGCCCGATCGAATCCTCGGGCGAGTTGCGCTATGACGCGCCGGATCGGCTGGAGAAACGCACGCTCAAGCCTCGCACGGAGACGCTGGTGCTCAGCGGCGGCATATTGACCGTGGAA
>DASYIN010000100.1:0-10029 GCA_035997505.1 Steroidobacteraceae bacterium
GCTTCCGAGGATCACATGTACATGCCGTGGTGGGGCTACCAGGAGCAGGCGGCGGGGAAGCTCGGCTTTGCCCGCGGCTACCACATCGAGTTCGGCGGCGGCAGGCGCATGCCGGGAGCCGGCACGCTGCACGGTCTGGAACAGTACACCGGCGGCAGCTACGGTAAGAAGCTCAAGGAAGATGCGCGGCGCTACTACGGCTCCTTCGTCGGATTCGACGGCCGCGGCGAAATGATCCCCAACGAGAATTCCTACTGCGAAATCGATCCCAAGGTGAAAGACAAATGGGGCATCCCGGTGCTGCGCTTTCACTGGAAGTGGTCCGACCACGAGACGCGCCAGGCGGCGCACATGCAGACAACCTTTGCCGGGATCGTCGAAGCCATGGGCGGACGGGTGATTGGCAAGGTCAGGACGGACGGCAGCGAGGCGATCGCGCCCGGGGGCTTCATCATCCACGAGGTCGGCGGCGCCATCATGGGTGCGGATCGGCAAATCTCCGTCACCAACCAGTGGTGTCAAACCTGGGACGTCAAGAATCTGTTTGTGACAGACGGCGCGGTGTTCGCCTCGAACGCGGACAAGAATCCGACGCTGACCATCATGGCAGTGGCGTGGCGCGCCGCTGATCACATTGCCGATCGTATGCGGAGGAAGGAGCTGTGATGGACCGGCGCACGACGATCAAGTGGATGCTCGCCGCCGCGGCCTCCATGCCGCTGCTCAATCAACGCTCCTGGAGTCAGGAGGTCACGGCGCTGCCCGCGTACCGCGGCTACGGCACAGATCCAGACCTGATAAAACTCTATCGTCCCGGCGACGCCTGGCCGCTGACGCTGTCCCAGGCGCAGCGGCGGACGGCCGCGACGCTTTGCAATGTCATTATTCCCGATGACGGCCGCTCGCCCAACGCTGAAGGCGTCGGCGTGGTCGACTTCATCGACGAATGGGTGAGTGCTCCTTATCCACGGCAGGCGGCCGATCGTCCGATCGTGCTCGAGGGCCTGGCCTGGATGGACGCAGAGGCTCTGTTGCGATTCGAGAAGTATTTTGCCGAACTCGACCAATCGCAGCAGCACGCAATTTGCGATGACATTTGCTACGAGCCCAATGCGAAACCGAAATTTGCACGCGCCGCCGCGTTCTTCACCCGCTACCGAGATCTGACCGTGGGCGGCTTCTATTCCACTCCGGCCGGTTCGCGGGACATCGGCTACATTGGCAATGTTCCCCTGCCGAAGTTCGAGGGCCCGCCCGCCGAATTGCTGCGCAAACTGGGCTTGGGTCCCGAATCCACATGAGCACGCCCGGCCATCACGTGCCCGGCCGCTTGGGCGTCGGATTTGTCGGCTCCGGCTTCAATGCGCGCTTCCACATGCAGGCGTTTCAAGGCGTGCGCGATGCCGATGTGCGCGGCGTATGGAGTCCGAACCTCGAGCATGCCAGCTCGGCCGGCGCGCTGGCGCGCAGTCTCGACATCGGTTCGGCCAAAGCCTACGCGTCGATACGCGACATGGTGGCGGATCCGTTGATCGACGCGCTGTGGCTCACCGGACCGAATCACATGCGCCTCGAGAACATGGAGGAAATCGTTTACGCCATCGAGGGCGGTGTGGGTACCTTGCGCGGCATCGCCTGCGAAAAGCCGCTGGCGCGCAATGTCGCCGAAGCGAAGCGCATGCTGGAATTGATGAAGCGGACCGGCGCCATGCAGGGCTACTTGGAAAATCAGCTTTTCGCGCCGCAGATCGAAGCCGGCCGCTCAAGGATTTGGGCGCGCGGCGCTGCAACCACCGGCCGGCCCTATCTGGCGCGCGCATCCGAAGAGCACAGCGGACCTCATGCTCCGTGGTTCTGGCGCGGGGAGCTGCAAGGCGGTGGAGTGCTCAACGACATGATGTGCCACTCGGTCCTGCTCGTGCGCCATCTGCTGACCCAGCCGGGTGCTGCGCGTGCCTCGGTGCGGCCGGTTCGCATCACCGGCCACATCGCCAGTTTGAAATGGTCGAAGGGGCCGTACCCCGCGAAACTTGCCGCGCAATATGGACGGGAAGTCGACTACGCAAAGCGGCCGTCCGAAGACTTTGCCAGCGTGAGCATCGAGTTTGCGACTCCCGAGGGGCAGATTTTGATCGGCGAAGCCTCGACGTCCTGGAGTTTCGTGGGCGCCGGACTGCGATTGTCGGCCGAGCTGTTGGGCCCGGAATACTCCATGTCCTGGAATACGCTGGATTCGGGCTTGAATCTATTCTTCTCCCGCGAAGTGCATGGTGCGACGGGCGAGGATCTGGTCGAAAAACAAAACGCCGAAGTTGGATCGATGCCGGTGGTTGCCAACGAGCCCGCCGCCTATGGCTATGAAAATGAAGACCGGCATTTCGTGAGGGCGTTTCTCGGCAAAGAAGCGCCGCGGTTGACCTTCGATGACGGTCTGGAGGTAGTATCGCTGCTGATGGCCGCTTATATGAGTGCTGAACAGGGCAAGACGCTGGACTATCCGCCGCCTGACCTCGATTCATTCGTTCCTGCGGTCGCGCGCGGAGTCTGGAGACCAACATGATGCATGGTGTTGTCGGGAAAGCGGCGTTGCTGGCGGGCGCCATTATGCTTGCGGGGGTTTGTGACGTGAGTGCAAAAGAGCCGGCGCCGGCAACCTGGCACCCGCTGTTCGAGGGCAAGCTGCTGGATACCTTTCGCGGCTGGCGCTCCGAGAGCATGCCCGAAGGCTGGCATGTCGTCGATGGAACGCTCTCCAAGGAAGGCGATGTCGACGATCTGGTCACCAAAGAGAAATTCGGCAACTTCGAACTCGAACTTGAATGGATGATCGGGAAGGGCGGCAACAGCGGCGTCTTTTATCGCGCTACGCGCGAGTACGATTATATTTATTGGAGCGGGCCGGAGTATCAACTGCTCGATGACGCCAATGCGCCCGACGGCCGCAGCCGACTGACCGCTGCCGCGGCGGCTTACGGGCTGTACGGTCCTCCCGCGGGCGTGGTCAAAGCGGCCGGTGAGTGGAACAAGACGCGCATCGTCGTCAATGGCAATCATGTCGAGCACTGGCTGAACGGCCAGAAAGTCGTTGAGTACGACTTTGGCAGTCCCGACTGGAAGGCCAAGGTTGCGGCCAGCAAGTTCGCGAAGTATCCGAACTATGGATTGGCCAAGAGCGGCTTCATCGGCATTCAGGGCGATCATCCCGGTTCCTTGCAGCTGCGCCACATTCGCATCCGCGAGCTGCCATGACCCAGGCGCGTCTCGCGCTGATGATGTTCCTCGAGTACTTCATCTGGGGTGTGTGGTTCGTCACCATGGGCACCTACCTCGGCCAGACGCTGCATTTCACGGATTCGCATATCGGTCTGGCCTACGGCGCGACCGCGATCGGCGCGCTGGTCTCGCCTTTTTTCATCGGCATCGTCGCGGATCGCTGGTTTGCTAGCGAAAAGCTCCTGGCTGCATTGCATCTGGTCGGCGCCGCCTTGATGTGGGTGGTGTCGCGCCAGACGGAGTTTGCGACGTTCTATCCGCTGCTCATTCTTTACGCCCTGTGCTACATGCCGACCCTTTCCCTGACGAATTCCATCACCTTCCACCACCTCAAGGAGTCCAGCAGCTTTCCCTACGTGCGGGTGCTCGGCACCCTGGGTTGGATCGTGGCCGGGATTCTCGTGGGCAAGAGCCTGCACGCCGATGCACTGGTGCTGCCGATGCAAATCTGCGCCGGCGCATCGCTTTGCATGGCCGTATACGCGCTGGTGTTGCCGCATACGCCACCGAAAGGCGCGCATGCGAAATTCAGCGTTCGCGACGCCCTGGGATTGGATGCACTGCAATTGCTGAAGCAGCGCGATTTCCTGATTTTCGTGATCGGCTCATTCCTGCTGTGCATTCCCCTGCAGTTCTACTACACCTTCGCCAATCCATTCCTGAACGAGATCAAGGTGCCGGAGGCCGCGTTTATCCAAACCTATGGCCAGATGTCCGAGGTGTTTTTCATGCTGTTGCTGGCGTACCTGCTGCGCCGCTTCGGCATCAAGGTCATCATGCTGGTCGGCATGCTGGCCTGGGCGCTGCGCTATTTCGCGTTCGCCAACGGCAACGCCGGGAGCGCCATGGGGTTGATCTATGCGGGGATCCTGCTGCACGGCGTGTGCTATGACTTCTTTTTCGTCGGCGGGCAGGTCTACACCGATCAGCGCGCCGGCGAAAAGATTCGCGCGGCCGCGCAGGGCTTGATCAATTTCGTGACCAACGGCTTGGGCTACTTCGTCGGCGCTTTCGTCTCAGGCGCCATCGTCAATCGCTATGCGATCAGCAATACAAGCTGCAGCGATGCGGCGGCGGCCGCGCATGACTGCCTGCAGGTGACGCACGATTGGCATTCGATTTGGGTGATTCCCGCAACCGCCGCCATCGTGATCTTCGTGCTGTTCGCGGTGGTATTTCGACCGGGCGCGCGTCGCAAAAACACCGCCGCGGCGTAGAAGTCCTGTCCGCGTACCCTTACGGCTTGGGCGGGCTCGCGGGCTCGCTTGCCGGTGCGGCCGGCTTCGCCGCGGCCAATGCCTTGACGATCGCACCCAGCTGGCCGAGCGCCGCGGCATCTTCCGCGCTGACCGGCGGGTTTTTGCAGCGCGGATCGGTGCGCTGCAGGGCGCCGCTCATGGCGCGGGTGAAGGGAACGGGATCGCAGCCGTGGCTGTTGTCGCAGACCAGGTCGAATTCCTGACGCGCCTTGACGTGACAAGTGAAGCAGTTGCCGCCGAATCGATTATTGACGTCTTGAAAACCCCGAACGCGGATCGTCGAGCTTGCCGGCGAAACGTTCAGATCGAAGAATTCCCAATCGTGCGTGACGCTGTTGAAGCCCTTTTCGCGTTTGACCATGACTTCGTTGGGCACGAGCTGCAGCACGGAGCCAACCGGGTAGTCGCCGGTCCCTGCCTCGGCCACTTTGACGGTGCCGGCCAGATTGCCGGCGAGATTGTCGACATAGAAATGCCGCACATGCGTCATTTCAGTGATGCATTTGAACGACGAATCGCCGATGAGAAAGGAGGCGGGGGCCGCGGGCGGCGCTGCCATGGCAGGCCCGACGAACAACACTGCCAAGCCCACTGCTGCCTTGAGAATTGCGTACACCGCGGATTGGATGGTCATGCCTAACTCCAATATTTACTTTTTTCGCGATCGAGAATCTAAAACTGTGGCCGATGTTACATATCCGTAAGCGTCACTGCGCGCTTAATTGCGAGACAATCCGGATCCTGGACGGAAATTGAAAAGCTTGTCTCAAGGCGCTTGCCCTTCGTTGAGGTCGTTGATTTGCCTGCATTAAAATCGAAACGCGCCCGCTCGATCGCCACGCTTGCCCTATTGATGCCGCTCTTCATCGGCGGCACGCCGGCACGCGCCGATGTGGCCGATCCCTTCACCCACCCGCCGCAGCTCGAGCCCGACGTGCGCTTCTGGATCAGGGTGTACACCGAAGTCACCACCGAACAGGGCCTGCTGCACGACGATTGGTTTCTCGGCTTGGTCTATGAGGTATTGCGATTCGATCCATCCGATTCGCCGCGGCAGCGCGAACGCACCGTCGAGCAAGCCAAGGCGCGTTACGCTGCGTTGCTGCGCCGATTCGCGGCGGGGGATACCGCCAATTTGACGCCGCACGAGCACCGGATCCTGGATGCCTTCGGCGAGAAGGCAACGCCGGCGGAATTTCGCGCGGCCATCGACCGCATTCGCTTTCAGCTGGGGCAGGCCGACCGGTTCCATGAAGGATTGATCAGGGCCCAGACCTACGAGACCAGCATTTCGCGCGTTCTCGCCGACCGCGGTGTGCCGCCGCAGATCGGCGCGCTGCCGCACGTCGAATCCTCTTTCAACCCCGCCGCCTACTCGCGCGTGGGCGCGGCCGGTCTGTGGCAATTCATGCCCGGCACGGCTCGGCGCTATATGCGTGTGGACGGTATTGTCGATCAACGCCTGGATCCGTACACCGCCACTGAGGCGGCCGCCAACCTGATGCTCTACAACTACCGCCTGCTCGGCAGCTGGCCGTTGGCAGTGACTGCCTACAATCATGGGCCGGGCGGCTTGCGCCGCGCCCAGGACGACCTTGGGACGAGCAATATAGAAGTGATCGTGAAACGCTATCAGGGCGCCACGTTCGGGTTCGCCTCACGCAATTTCTACGTGGCATTTCTCGCGGCACTCGAGGTCGACCGCAACGCCGAAAATTTCTTCGGTCCCCTCACGCATCCGCCGGAAACGCAGAGCGTCGTCGTGACGATGCCCGACTACGTGCCCATCGATGCCCTCGCCAAGGCATTCAAGGCCGACTTGGGCGCGCTGCGCGTGCTAAACCCGGCGCTGCGGCCGCCCATTTGGAATAGCACACGCTTCGTGCCGCGCGGCTATGCATTTCGGATACCGGGCTCGCCGCAAACCACCGACATCGCCGCGGCGTGGGCGCGGCTGCAGCCGGCGGATCGCTACGTGGTGCAACGGAATGACGGTGCGCACCGGGCGCGGCGCGGTGAGACGCTCGCGGGCATTGCGGCGGCCAGCGGCGTCACGCTCAATCGCCTGCTCGCGGCCAATGGCTGGGCAACGTCGCGAGAATTGGCGCGGGGCGAGACCGTACGCATACCCATGCCGGCCTCGCGCGCCGAAGGCTCAGCACCGATTGCGACGGCCGCGGTTGCCCCGGCACCCAACGAGGCGCCGGCCGTGGCCGAATCGCCCGCGGCATCGGCGGCGCGTGCAGCGCCCGCGCATACGACTACCACGCCGCCGCCGGCTCGTGCGGTCGCACGCGTGTCGCCGCCCAAGGAACCGGTCTCGGAGCGGGAAACCGAGAGTGCCGCGTTGCTGCCGGCAGCCTCGCCCTCCGGGAACGGGGACAATACGGACTATGGCGTCGGCGCGAACGATACCGTGGTGGTGCAAGCGGCGGAAACGCTGGGGCATTTCGCCGATTGGTCCAAAGTTAGCTCAGCGTCCTTGCGCGCCCTCAACAAGCTGCACAAGAGCGCCATGGTGACACTGGGGCACAAGGTCAAGCTTGACTTGTCGAAAGTCAGTGCCGCGCAATTCGAGGCGGCGCGGCGCGATTATCATCAGAAGCTGCAGGAGACCTTCTTTGCCACCCACCGAATCTCGGGCACGGAAAGCTATGTGGTGAAGAAAGGCGAATCACTTTGGATCATCGCACAGCAGCATGCTGATCTGCCGGTCTGGCTGGTCGCTGAGTACAACCCGGATGTGGATTTTGGCGATGTGCGTCCCGGAACCACCGTGGCGCTGCCGCGGGTCGAAGCCATCAATCGCCAGTGATGCCCCGGGCGTGCATGTAGTCGCTCAAGGTTTCGCGCGTGTCGCCGGAGGCAACGAAGTTCACGATGGAATCGTCGGCGGCACGAACGTTGAGCTCCATCTTCTCGCTGGCTGCCATTTGCTTGAGCATTTCCACCGTAAGCTCGAAGTAGGCGGTTTGCCCCCAGCTGGACACGGCTTGGTAGGCACCGCGGCCCAGTTGCGGCGCATCGATGGGGGTGAGCACGCGCGTGCCATTGTCCAGCACGATGGTAATGGCGGCGTTCGAGCGGATGTCGGCGATGGGCCGGTCATTGCCGGGGGCGATGTGCACCCACAACCCGTAAACGATCGAGCCGCTGCGATCCCATTCGACGGGACCCAGATACGCAAAACTTACACGCTTGCCGAGATTCGTAATGACGTGCAGGCCGCCTTGCCGAAGGCTCGGCACCAACTCGATGGGTTCCTTGAGGGAGCCGACGGTCATGGCCGTGCGGTCGTCCAAGTACTCCACGGGTTTGATGGACGACGGAGTTCCGCAGGCGTTCATCAGCACAGAACTCACCACGACGGCGATCAAGGGCAGGCGCATAAACGGGAGTATACCGGGACGTGAGGCAGAGCCGATTATTGAGTTGCGCCTACCGGGTATACTTTTGACAATGGTTACGCGATTCGGCCGTTTTTGCGCGGCAAGTTTATGGGCATGTCTGGTGTTGGCGACGGGTGCGTCGCTGTGGACGAGCGGCGCTTACGCCGCGGATGGCGAGCTCGCCGACCGGGTCGTGGTCCATAAATCGGAGCACAAGCTTTATCTTTATAACGGTGAGCACCTGATGGGCGTGTACAGGGTCGCGCTGGGCTTGAGTCCCGTGGGGCAGAAGGAGCGGGAGCGGGACTTCAGGACGCCGGAGGGCCATTACTTCCTGGCGCGCCGCAATACCCGCAGCGATTACTTTCTGGCCATTCAAGTCTCCTACCCGAACAAGCAGGACGAAGTGCGGGCGCACAAGAAGGGCTGGGCTCCCGGCGGCTCCATCATGATCCACGGTTTCCCCAACTCCCCTCATCACCCTTCGGCGTATTATGAGTCGAATGACTGGACCGACGGCTGCATAGCTCTCTCGAACTCCGATATGGTCGAAGTGTGGATGCGCACCCAGGACAATATTCCGATCGATATCTATCCCTAAGAACAGGTGCTGCGTGGAAGCCTCGATTCTATCGTCTGACATGGTCGATGCGCGGGTGGCGCCTAAAGGCAGCTTGGAGCATCTTTCCCAGCAGGAAATCGCCAAACTGCTGGATTCCGGTCAGGGCGGCCTCTATCCCCTGTTTCGCAAATGCGCGCTGGCCGTGCTCAATTCCGGCAGCGAGATCGACGACGCGCGCCTGATATTCGAGAAGTACCGCGACTTCGATCTGCGCATCGTGCGCCAGGCCTGGGGCATCAAGCTCGAAATCAAGAATGCGCCCGCCGCCGCTTTCGTCGACGGGGTGATGATCCGCGGCCTCAAAGACCACCTGTTCGCCGTGTTGCGCGATGTGGTGTTCATATCCAATGAGATCATCGAAAGCGGCCGCTTCGATTTGAACTCTTCGGCGAGCATCACCAACGCCGTGTTTCATATCTTAAGGAACGCGCGAGTATTGGAGTTGCAGGTGCGGCCGAATTTGGTGGTCTGCTGGGGCGGACATTCGATCCGCCGCTTCGAGTATGACTACACGAAGAAGGTCGGCTACGAACTGGGGCTTCGCAGCTTGGATGTCTGCACGGGCTGCGGCCCGGGCGCGATGAAGGGGCCAATGAAGGGTGCGACCATCGGGCATTCCAAACAGCGCATCACCGACGGGCGCTATCTCGGGATCACCGAGCCCGGCATCATCGCCGCCGAACCTCCCAACCCCATTGTGAGCCAGCTGGTCATCATGCCGGACATCGAAAAGCGCCTGGAAGCCTTCGTGCGCTTGGGCCACGGCATCGTCATTTTCCCCGGCGGCGCGGGAACCGCCGAAGAGATCCTGTACCTGCTCGGTATCTTGCTGGACCCTGCCAACGAGAAATTGCCTTTCCCCGTGGTATTCACAGGTCCGGCGGACAGCGCCGATTATTTCCAGCAGATTCATCATTTCATCGGCGCGACACTGGGCGCGGCGGCGCAGGCGCGCTACAGGGTGATCATCGATGATCCGGCCGGCGTCGCGCGCGCCATGGTGCAGGGAATGGCGGAAGTGCGCGACTACCGCCGCCAGGCCAGCGACTCTTATGGCTTCAACTGGTTGCTGAAAATCCCCCTGGAGTTCCAACGTCCGTTCGAGGTCACGCATGCCTCGATGCGGGCGCTGCGCCTGTCGCAGGCTCAGCCGGTGCATGAGCGCGCCGCGAACCTGCGCCGCGCCTTTTCGGGGATAGTCGCCGGCAACATCAAGGAATATGGCGTGAACGCCATCGAACGCTACGGTCCGTTCGAACTCGCCGGAGAGCCGGCCATCATGGAACCGCTGGACAAGCTGCTGCGCTCGTTCGTGGCGCAGGGCCGCATGAAGTTCACGGGGGCCGAATACAAGCCGTGCTACCGGCTCGTGGCATGACCCAAGATCTGCACATTCGCTATCGGTTCGACCTGCCCGATGGTTCAAAAAAACAGCTGGATCTGAGCTTCGACGCAGCGAATTTCCGGATATCCAGCCCAGCTCCGG
>DASYIN010000101.1:0-6474 GCA_035997505.1 Steroidobacteraceae bacterium
GGAATCAGCGCTGGTTTACTTAGGTGTTGCCAGACGCGGAACCACCGCTGTCAACCGCGTGCCGCCGAACGCGGCGCGCAGTCCCGAGCCAATGCCCGTCTGCTTTCTGAACCATTCGACGTGAGCATGCGTCTCGCCCGGCGCTGTGCTCTGATCGACGCTTCTTCTGCGCAAGTTGACCGCCAAACGGCGTACTGCATCTTGCGATGCCGAGACGCGCTCCCTTAAGCGTATCGCTGCTGCCTCGACCCGCTTCGCATCATCCGATCCCTCGCGGATTTCATCCAATTCCCATCCCACCACCGTCAGTTCTTGCCCGATACCCTCGTGCAGCGGGCGGGAAATTTCGTCGCACACATGTGTCTCGGCCGTCTCAGCTCGTTCTCGTAGCCCACGAACTTGCGAGAGGAGGCTCGCCACCTCGCGCTCGTGTCGATTGCGCAGCCCGACCATCCATGTCACCGACCAAACCAGCACGATGGCTACGAACGTGTTCGTCAGCGAAATCCAGGTTGGAATACCAATGTCGGTGTCGAACAGGTACGTGATGATGACCAGGGCTGAGGTGATGAGGGCCATTCGAGTCGACATGACGGCGTGCGGCACCCACAGACAGGCCGCGGGCACCAACACATATAGAGCCGAGGCTGCCAATCCGCGCGGGGTCCAGAAGTCGACCATGAACACCGTGACGGCTATGGCCGCGGGCATCCAGTTGAGCAGCCGTTTTGCGTCCGGGGGTCCGAACGCGAGACTGAGTTGGGTACGTTGTGTCCAGCAGGTAGTGGTCATTGGGTGCCCCTATCGGTATGCCGTCCCCTGGTCAAAGCGATCGTAAATGGCGCATGCGCTCAACGGTCGCAGGGTGGCTGGACAGATACCCGGCGCCGGCCGTCTCCTTGTGCGATTTAGCGAGCTTGTCCAGTGCTTCGGCAAGCAATCCCGGCGACATCCCGTTGAGCCTCAACACTGCCGCTCCATAATTATCCGCCTGCTCTTCGAAATCTCGTGAGTACCGAGCCTGCATCAGGGTGGCCGGCGCGATCGCCAGAAGACTGCTGATATCGCCGACATAAAAGGCCAAAAACGCTCCGACGATCGAACTCTGCAGCAGCATGCGCACGCCGTGGTGTCCGTGTCCATGGCCCGCCTCGTGCGCAAGAGCCGCCAGGATTTGCCGATCATCTCCAATGATCGTGACGAGATCGTCGAGCACGATTATCCGTCCATCCGGCAGCGTAAACGCATTGGCTCCCAATTGCGGCGAGCGGCGAAACAACAACTCTGCTTTGGCATTGCCGCCTTCGGGGAGACGCAGCGCATGGAATTTTGCCGTGAGTGCCAGCTGGCGATCCGAGTCGATGCGGCTGGGCAGGAGAATCCCGCCGTCCAATACTTTAATAGCTTGATTGGATAATTGGACGCTGACCGCTGCGGGCATGTGCGCCGCGCCGATGTCGGCCGCCCAAGGCAGGCCCCATTCATAGGCGGCGACAGCCAATGCCGCGCATACGGCCATGGACAGCAGGACGAATCGCGCACGGCGCTGGATGCGATCAACCCAGCCGTCCTGATGGGCGGTTGAGGACAACAGCGCGTCAAGGGCGTTCAAATCGCTGACCACGCAGAACGCATCGTCGGCAAATCGCAACCGGCGCGGCGCCCGCCCAAGCCGCTCGTCGACTTTCACTTGGGTTATGGGCACCCGCCGATCGACGTCTTCGCCGGTGATCAACAGATCTCCGCCGGCGACTTCCAGCCGGACCACCCGGACGCGCGTCGAGCGGCCGTCGAAGTAGTCAGCGGTCAGCATGGCGACATTCCGTCTTTATAAGGAAATATCGAAATCGAATGCCGATGCCGCTTCTTCTCCCACCGCGCCGACCTGGTCGGGTTCGGCGTCGACAAACTGCTGGAGGTCTCCAGCAGGCACCAGACGAACCGCTTCGAGCTGAAATTTCGCCATGCGGACGCTGGCCCACGGAATGAACAAGCCCAGCGTCAGCACAATGAGAACCAGGTTGCTGAAGGTGATCCAAACCAAGCCGGGCGGCGATATGTTGCATTCGATGCGATGTTCACCCACTCGCGTGTTGCTCCAGATCAAATTGGCAATGAGCGCACGGAATACCGGTCCGATCGAGACCACGACGAGTATCGTGATGCCGTACAACATGAGCAAGGCTTTGACCGCATCATAGGGATTGACGCGCCCGCCGTGCTTTTGGGCCTCGGTTGCGGCAATAAACAGGCTGAAGACGCCGCTGATACCGGCGAGAATTCCGAATGCCGCAATCGCGGCCAACAACAGCAGATATATTTTATAGAACTGTCCGGCGCCCGCATGAAATGAACATTGGGTTTTCCCGAACCAAGTATTGTTGTGCTGATAGGCCTTGACCCGCTGATGCATGAAGGGGGCCATGATGTACAGCGTGATGAACGACAAAATTCCGTACAGCAGAAAGACTCGATAGGCTCGCCCCACGGTTCCGCGAAAGTGGAAACGCACACCCCGCCAACTGGTGTTGTACAGGCGAAAGCGCAGTGAATTGCGCAGCAGCCACGGCATGATGAGGCCGATTCCGCCGACGACCGCCAGTGTCCACACTGATTGAATCCTTACCGTGTAGTTATAGGCGATGAGCATGACCAGCGCGACCAGACGCCCGATCAAGATCTTGATGGGACTTCCGTGGAAGTCGAAGCTGGAGCCGGCCAACTCGGTATGCCGATAGAAGTATTGCAGCCGCCGCACCTTGGCCCACGCCGAATAGATGCCGATGGTGACGATCGTCAATAGGAGATTGACGATCCAGATGCCGAAATATTCGGCGCCTGTGCCGGTAAAGCGTACCGGTACAGGCGCAACTGCTGAAGGGTTGCCTCCCTGCGAATCGCCTTCCGTGCCCTGATTCATGCTCTCACTCCCTTTCTTATTGTGCTGTGTTGAGACTAAGCCCTTCTGAAAGCGTTGCAAATAGCAGCGATTGAAACCGTGAACCCGGGAAGTGTCGAGCGCCCTGAATTATCAATAAGTTAACCCGCGCCGAGACCGCACAGGGCGCAGGTACGTTTTTCGGCCCCAACACTCGTCGCGTACCGTCTTTACGGGACAAAGCATTGCCATCCTCTGATAAGCACCGCGTAATCGGCCGCAAAGCAATTCATCGAGCATGGGATCTCACATGACCAGAACAACAACCAAGCGTGCTTTTCAAGCGGCCGGATTACTTTGGGTGGCGGCGCTGGCCGCGTGCGGTGGCGGCGGCGGTGGGATTGGAACTCCGCCTCCGCCACCGCCGCCTCAAACCTACACGATCGGCGGCGCGGTCAGTGGTCTGGCGGGCACCGGCTTGGTGTTGCAGGACAACGGAGGCAATGATGTTACGGTGACAACCAGCGGTAACTTTACCTTCTCGACTGCGCTCGCCGGCGGTACTGCCTACAGCGTAGCCGTCAAAACCCAGCCGACCTCTCCATGGCAGACGTGCATGGTGACCAATGCAACGGGAACGGTCGGGAGTGCCAATGTCGCTAATGTCGCCGTGACTTGCACCACCAACACCTACACCGTCGGCGGCACGTTAGGCGGACTGACCGGATCCGGCCTCGTGCTACAGGACAACGCGGGCAATGATCTGACGATCGCTGCAAACGGCACCACCTTTGTATTCTCGACCGCGATTGCCAGCGGCGCGGCTTATGCGGTTACGGTCAAGACTCAACCGAGCGGACCCTCGCAAACATGCGCTGTTACCGCCGCGACGGGAACGGTCGGCGGCGCGAATATCACGAATGTTGCGGTGACCTGTACCACCAACAAGTACACGGTGGGCGGCAGCATCACCGGGCTTACGGCATCCGGGCTTGTGCTCGAGAACAACCGCAGCGACGATCTAGCGCCGGCGGCAAACAGCTCCAGCTTTACGTTCACGAACGCTGTCGCGAGCGGCGCACCGTACAGCGTCACCGTGAAAACTCAGCCGTCAGGGCAGACCTGCGCGATCGCGGGCGGATCGGGAAGCGTGGGCGCCGCTCCAATTACGAATGTAGCGGTGACCTGCACCACAGCCGCGCCGTTTGTCTGCGGGACCACGGAAAATGGCGTTGTCGTGACCCATGCCAGCAACATCACGACGAGCGAAACGTGGGCGGGCAATGGCACGGTGCATCTCGTCACTAACTCCATCAGCATTCTGGCGCCCGCCACGGTGACGATCCAAAAATGCGCCATCGTCAAATTGAGCCCGAGTGTGGGAATAACCGTTCAAGGCGCTGCATCCGGCACCAGCACGGCCAAGCTGCTCGCGGCCGGTGATGATGCCGGAACCGGTTTTATCGTCTTCAAGGCCATGGACGCCACTCAGCCCTGGGGCCGACTGCGCGGGTTCAATCAGAATTCACTGATCGAGTTGGACTACGTCTCGATCTCGGGTGGCGGGAGCGTGGGAGGCGCGCAACGCAACGCTGTCATCGCGATGGCGGGAGCGAGCACGCTGCCCGATCCGGTGCTCAAGGTTAATACTGTTGTAGTAGTCAATACCGCGGGTCCGGGTATTTACTTGAGTAATGCCGCCTTTACGAGCGATTCGAATACTTTGCAGATCGTATCACCGGCGGATGTCATCGCTGCGCCTGCGATGGCGTTGGGTTCCATACCGACCGACACGTTCTCCGGCCTCGCCACAATGGAAATATTGGTGGTCGAGAACGCCAACATCTTCGACAACCTGACCATCAACACCACCGTACCGATTCATTTCAAGACCGATGCGGTCCATGTCGGCGGACTTGCGCCCACGTTCGTGCCCAACGTGACGCTTACCCTGAATGCAGGCGTCACGTTGAAATTCGAGCGTGCTTCGACCGCGCCGACCATGGTGACGTTCGGCGATATTGGGCAGTCGTCGGACAAAAACGCTGCACTGGTCATCAACGGAACTGCCTTGGCACCGGTACTTCTGACGTCGGCTGTGGCCACGCCCGCCCCAGGCGACTGGGCGGGGCTCTGGCTGATTACCAGTGTCGGCTCACAATTGAACAACGTCATCATCGAATATGCGGGTGGCGATGCCGGCATCGGCCCTGTGAGCTGCGGACCCATCGATCCGAACGCGCATCAGCAGTACCGCCACACGGCTGCATTGCTCGTGGGAGATGGCACCGATCTTCAGTACGCCCCGCCTGCGGGCTTGGTAACCAACAGCACGTTTCGCAATAATGCGGGAAATTTCGCCATCGATTCCGTGTGGCAGTCCGCCGTGTTCGGGCCGGCCCTGAACACGAGCAATACGTTCACCGCCAGTTCAAAGGTCTGCACGCAATCCAAGAATTACATTACCGGGGGCTGTGTGGTCGCCGGCGTGGATCAGCACGGCTGCCTGGTACCCTGACAGAGTTAGACCGAGGAGACGTTCACGGGTTTGTTGAGTTTGACGGACAGGGCCGCCGCCTCGGCAAGAACGAGAGCGGCGACACCGTCGCGATAGCCGGCCACCGGGGCCTTACCGTGGCGCAGAATATCCACGAAGTGCTGCATTTCGCGCCGATAGGCTTCGGCATAGCGCTCAAGAAAAAAGTTTTGTAGCGCGTCGCTCGCTGAGCCGCGTTCAGTACACGTCGAGACAGTGCTCTCCAGCACATTGTCCGCGCGCGCCGTGCCGGCGGAGCAGTAAGCTTCAATGCGCTGGTCATAGCCGTAGCCTGAGCGGCGGGTATTACTGATGACGCAGAGCCTCCCGGTGTCGGTCCGCAATAGGATTCTCGCGGTGTCGACATCGCCCGCCGCGGCAATTGCGGGATCGACCAGGCAACTGGCGCTGGCGAAGACTTGCGTGGGCTCCTCGTTGAGCAGCCAGCGCGCCATGTCAAAATCGTGAATCGCCATGTCCTTGAACAGACCGCCCGAAACGCGGATATACGCAACCGGGGGAGGGGCGGGATCGTGGCTGATGATGTTCACGCTCTCGAGCTTGCCGATTGCGTTGGAATCGATGCGCGCCTTCAAGGCGGTGAAATGAGGATCAAAGCGCCGGTTAAATCCCACCAGCATCAATGCGCCGGCTAATTGCGAACCCGCCTGACGCGCGCGTGCCAAATCGAGGTCCAGCGGCTTTTCGCAGAAAATGGCCTTGCCGGCCGACGCGGCCGCGACCGCTTGGTCCAAGTGAACATTCGTGGCACTCGCTATGATGACGCCGCGCACGGAGGCATCCCCCATGACCTCATCCAAGTCGGCGACAACAGCACCGGTTTGCGCAGCGAGTGCCTCAGCCGCCGCGCGATTGGGATCGACCACATACTTAAGCTCCAATTCCGCTGAATTGGCGGCATTGCGGGCGTGTATTTGTCCAATCCGGCCCGCCCCAAATATGGCGACGTTATACATTGCGGTTCCACCACCATGATCGTGCGGTTCTCGAAGTATAATGAATCACCCCGCTTGTCGTTGCGAGAGATCTTGCCGATCCC
>DASYIN010000102.1:0-17475 GCA_035997505.1 Steroidobacteraceae bacterium
GGATCTCATCCAGCAGATAGCGCTGTACTTTGCCGAGCTCCTCATTTTTCCGGGTCGACAGATCGTCCTGGAATTCCCCGCCCTTGCGCGAAAACTCGCGCTGCTGATCACGCAGCTGTTTCTCCGCCTTGGCGCGATCGGCTTCCGCCATGATCGCTCCTTCCTTCGCCAATTTCTCGTCGCGCGCCTTGAGATCATTCTGCATGGCCACCAATTCGCGCTGGCGGGATCCGAATTCATTCTGCAGCGATTGCATGGCGCTCTTGACCTGGGGAGCCTCGGACATCAGCTTCTGGAAGTCCACGTATCCAACCTTGATTTCAGCGCTAGCTTGCTGCGACACCATGAGTCCGCTGAAGGCCAATGCCAGGAGCGGAATGCTGCGAAAGTAAGTCGACATGTTGATGCTAAGACCTCAAATTGCGGTCAAAACGCTTGACCGATGGAAAATTGAAAACGCTCCGTCTCATCCCCGAATTGCACCGTGTTGCCCGGGAAGGGATTCAAAGGAATTCCGTACGAGAAACGGAACAGACCCAAGGGTGCGAGCCACTGCACTGCAATGCCGGTTGATTGTTTTAGATTAGCATAATTGAAGTGGTAGTCGACCGGCGTTATGTCATCGACACCCAGGAATTTGACCTTGTTTCCGGTCTGAAAGACGTTGCCGATGTCGTAGAAGAAGCTGATGCGAGCCGAGCTCTTCCACTTGTCCGGCACCGGTAAAATCAGCTCGTAGCGATTGACCACCCGGAAGTTTCCGCCGTAGGGGTTGCCGATTCCGATGTTGTCCTTGGGACCCAAACGGCTCTCGCGGTAGCCTCTGACGCTGTCCGGACCGCCCGCGAAATAATTGAGGTAGGGCGGCAACGACGTGGTTTTACCCAGCGCCGAGGCGTAGTCCACCGACGCCTGCACCGAGATCAGGAACTGACGCCAGAGCGGTATGTACCTGATGAAATCGAAGTTTGTCTGGTAATACTTAACATCGCTCAAGGGCAGTGCGTAGCGGGCTGAGATCGCGATCTTCATGCCGCGGTCGGGGAACAGCGCACGATTGCGGCCCTCGTAAGACCAGCCGCCGGTCAACTCATAGGTGTAGAAATTTGTGCCAAAAACGGTGTAGGGACTATCCAATGAATTGACGACGCCATCGCCGTTGGTATCCGACAGATCGCGCGCGAAGGTATTGCCGTTTTGCTTGACCCAATCGACCGACTGCTGCGCGCTGTAGCCTTCCGAGACCACCAGGCTGTTCTTGTTGACCGAAGCTCCGACGCTCAGGTATTGGTACTCGCTGATCGGATAGGACCATTGCATCGCGCCGGTAATCTGCTTGGTCGAAAAGGCGGATGATGCCGCGACGAATTGCGTGACGTCGCGCAACGTCAACGATGTCGTACGCGAGATGCCGTCGATCGTGGTGTAGGGGTCGGTATGGGCGAACGTGTAGCTCTTGCTGTACTTGCCGGCATTGACCTCCAGCGCAATACGATCGCCGGTACCCATGAAGTTGCTGTGCACGAAATTGCCGTTCAAGCTGAATTTCTGCGACTCCGAGTAGCCGATGCCGCCGCCGAACTGGCCGGGCAATCCTTCCTTGATTTTGAAGTCCACATCCACGAGGTCGGCGCTGCCCGCAACGGGCTTGTTCTCGAACTCGACTTTTTCAATGTAGGGCAGGCGCTGCAATCGTTCCTTGGAGCGCTCCACCGCCGAATTCGACAACCACCCGCCTTCCAGCTGGCGCATTTCGCGGCGCAGCGTCTCGTCGTTGATCGCCGTCGTATCGTTGAAATTGATGTGACGCACGTAGACGCGATTGCCGGGCTCGATGAAGAAGGTCAAGGCCACGGTCTTGTGTTCGTTGTCTGCGGTCGGCACCGGATCGATCTTGGCGAAGGCGTAGCCGTCGGCGCCCAACCGATAACTCATCAACTGCTGCGTCGAAGTGACCATCTTGCGGGAATAGGTGTCGCCCGGCCTGACCAAAAGCAGTCGGCGCAGTTGCGCCTCGGGCACGACCATGGTGCCCGCCAGCTTGATGTCGCTGACCTTGTACACCTCGCCTTCGCTGACGTTCACGGTGATGTACATGTCGTCCTTTTCGGGCGCGATGGTCACCTGCGTCGATTCGATCTGGAAATTCGCGTAGCCCCTATCCATGTAGTAGGAACGCAATTTTTCCAAATCACCGGTCAAGGACTCGCGCGAGTACCGGTCGTCCTGCTTGTACCAGGACAGCCAGTTCGGCGTCTTCAATTCAAAGCTGCCGAGGATGTCCTTTTCCTTGAATTTTGTGTTGCCGACGATATTGATCTGCTCGATCTTGGCGCGCTTGCCTTCCTTGATGTCGACAATGATGTCCACCTTGTTGCCGGGCAGGTCGGTGATCTTGGTGTCGACGCGCACGGCGTACTTGCCGCGGCTGAAATATTGATCCGTCAGGTACTGCTTCACTTCATCGAGCACCGAGCGGTCAAAGGTCTTGCCGGTCGCGAGACCGACGTTTCGCAGACTCTTCGTGAGATCCTCGGTTTTTATGTCCTTGTTGCCCTTGATCTCGAACTTGGCGATGGACGGCCGTTCAACCACGACGACGAGCAGGGTATTGCCGTCGCGGCGCAGCTCCACGTCTCGAAAAAATCCGGTCGCGTACAGCGCCCGCATCGCTTCGCCGATGCGCGATCCATCCATATGGTCGCCGATGTTCACGGGCAGATAGTTGAATACCGTGCCCTCGGAAATTCGCTGCAGGCCTTCGATGCGAATATCGCCGACGGTAAACGAGTCCTGGGACGCTTGCGCGCGCACGGTGCTGCACAGAGGTTGGCTGGCCAGGGCCACCAACATGGCTAGGCGAAATTCAAGCCGCACGCGGCAACGACCGGATGCTGTTCTGTTGGGCGGGGCTGCGCGGGCAGCGCCGCTCGTACGGCTGGAATTTGGGTTTGATCATGATTTCCCGTTAATTCAAATGTCTTGAAATGTCGTTATAAAAAGCCAGGCTCATCAACAGCACCAGCAACGCAATCCCGATCTGCTGGCCAAAGAGCTGCGAGCGCTCCGAGAGCGGGCTGCCCTTGACGGCTTCAACCGCTTGGTAGACCACCTGACCGCCGTCCAATAGCGGCACCGGCAGCAAATTGAGCACGCCCAGGCTCACGCTGATAATCGCCAAAAAGGCCATGAACGCCGTCGCTCCCAACGAAGCGCTGATGCCGGCGAACTCCGCGATGCTCACAACGCCGCTGATGTTCTTTGCAGAGACCTGCCCGGTCAGCATGCGCCACAGCATCTGCACGGTCAGTGCGGACATCTCCCAGGTCTTTTTGACGCCGATCAGTAGAGCATCAATCGGTCCGGAGCGATGGGTTTCCTTGAGCCCCGGCGGCCAGACAGCCGGACCTTCCTTGAGGCGGACTCCCAACCGGCCCACCGCTTGACCGTCTTCCATCACCCGCGGAACCGCCGCTACGATACGCAATCGCTCGCCGTGGCGCTCGACTTCAATCGAAATATCGCGATTCACTGCGGCGCCCACGATGGAACGGAACTCGCTCGAATTGGCAATCGGCTGCCCATCCACGGCGAGCACCCGATCGCCGGAGCGCAAACCTGCGCGCCCGCCTGCGCTCGCCGCGTCCGCCGTATCGATCAACGTGGCGGCATTCCACGTCGACAGATCGAAGCCCAATCCCGGCAGCAATTTGCCGGGTTCGGTCAGGCTGCGCCGATCTGCCATCACTCGCAGCGTCACGGAGCGCTCAGCACCGTTGCGCCGCAATGTCAGCGGAACCAGACCGTCGCTCGTGAATTGGCGGATCAGGGCAATCTGCAGCTCTTCGGTGTCGTTGACGTCGTGCCGGCCGACACGGACGATTTGATCGCCCCGCTGCAACCCAGCGATTGCTGCCGGGCTGTCGAGCCGCACCTGACCGATGACCGGCTTGACGACTTCGTTGCCGACCATCGCCAAGATCGCGTAGAGCAATGATGCAAACAATAGATTCATCGCCGGTCCCGCCAGCAGCACGGCAATGCGATGCGAGATCGGGCGGCGGGTGAAGGAACGATGCAGCTCCGACGGCGCCACATCGCCTTCGCGCTCGTCCAGCAGCTTGACGTAACCGCCCAGGGGAATCGCAGCCACGCAATACTCGGTGCGATCAGCGTCTTTGCCGACGCGCGTCAGCAGCGGTTTTCCAAACCCGATACTGAAGCGCAGCACCTTGAAGCCGAGTTTTTTCGCGACCCAGTAGTGTCCGAACTCATGCACGGCGACCAGGATGCTGATCGCAACCAAGAACGCCACAGGGATAATCACAACCATCATGCAGGGGCTCCAGCGCTAAGCTCTATCATGGTAACCGCCAGGCGTCGGGCCGCAGCGTCGGCCTCCAAAACATCGCCCAAAACCTTGACGGGAGACGCGTTGAGCCGCTGCAGTACCTTGTCAATGACCGTTGAAATAGCTACAAAGTTCAAGCGCCGATCCAGAAACGCTTGAACTGCGACCTCATTGGCGGCGTTTAGCACCGTCGGAGCGGTGCCGCCGGCGCGAGCAGCGGCCCTGGCCAGCGTCAAACTCGGGAATCGAACATGGTCCGGCGGCTCGAAGTCCAGCCGTCCGATCGCGAGCAGGTCCAGCGATTGTACACCGGAAGCAAATCGCTCGGGCCAGGCCAGCGCCTGCGCAATGGGCGTGCGCATGTCGGGGGCGCCGAGCTGCGCCAACATGGAACCGTCCGCGTATTCAACCAGCGAATGCACCACGCTCTGCGGGTGCACCACGACATCGACCAGGGTTTCAGGCAGGCCGAATAGCAGCGTCGCTTCGATGACCTCCAGTCCCTTGTTCATCAACGTCGCCGAATCCACGGAAATCTTACGGCCCATCTTCCACTTCGGGTGCGCGCAAGCTTCGTCCGGCGTGACGTGCGCCATTTTTGCCGGGGACGCGCTGCGAAACGGACCGCCGGATGCGGTAAGGATCACGCGCGTTACCCCGCGCGCCGCATCGCCCGGCAGGTAGCCCGCGGGCATGCATTGAAAGATCGCGTTATGTTCGCTGTCGATGGGAATGAGTTCCGCGTGCGCGCGGCGCACCTCATCCATCAGAAGCCGGCCGGTCATGACCAGCGCTTCCTTGTTGGCCAGGAACACGCGCTTGCCGGCGCGCACCGCCGCCAATGTCGAGTTCAACCCCGCGGCGCCGACAATCGCCGCCATGACCATTTGCACGTTGGCGGCGCTTGCCGCATCGGCGAGCGCCTGCTCGCCGCTTTCGACGCGGGTCGCCGAGCCGCACTCACGCAACGCGGCGCGTGCCTTGACGGCGGCGTGTTCATCGACCAGCACCACGGTCTCGGCGTTGAACTCCCGCGCCTGTTCCACGATCACTTGCCAGCTGTTGAACGCACCTAAAACCGCAACCTTGAAACGCTCAGGATGCAATGCGATGACCGCGAGGGTGCTGCGCCCGATGCTGCCGGTCGAACCCAGGATGGCAATGCCGCGTTGCATGCTTAAGGGAGGACGCCGGAGCCGAATAGCCCAAGGGCATAGAGGGGCGCCGCCGCCGTCACACTGTCAATTCGATCCAACAGACCCCCGTGTCCCGGCAGCAACGTGCCGCTGTCTTTGAGCGCCGCCGCGCGTTTGAACATGCTCTCTGTCAGATCGCCGATGATGGAAAAGATTCCCACGCCGCAGCCGAAGGCGGCGGCGCCAAGCGGCGGCAGGCCAAAATACGCGGCCCCGCCCCAGGCGACCAGAACCACCAATGCGAGTCCACCCAAGGCGCCCTCCCATGTCTTTCCTGGACTAACGCGCGGCGCCAATTTCCGCCGACCGAAGGCGCGGCCGGCAGCGTACGCGCCGATGTCCGCCGCACAGACCATCAGCACCAGCCACAACACCATAAAGGGACCGCGCGCCGGTCCCGGCGTCGATATTTGCAGCCTGGCAAGCGCGACGAAGGCCGGTGCCAGCACCGCAAGGCCGCAGAGGAGCGTGAGCGCCGGCCGATGCCGCCCCGGGGCAAACGCCAACCAGAGGAATGCAACGACCCACCACCCGCATGCCGCGCTCAAAAGAATGATCAGATGTCCAGAATCGCCGGTCCAGCGCCAACTGAGCAGCAGCACCAGCGCCACGGCGACCGCGTATACCGCGCGCGCTGCGGTCCCCCGCAGCATGCCAAAGCCGGCCCATTCCCAGGCGCCTATGGTAAACACCGCGCCAAAAGCCAGCACCGCCCAGAACGGGGGCAGCAAGAACAAGCCCATCAGCAACAGGGCGCCCAAAATGCAGCCGGTCAGAATGCGTGTTCTAAGCATGCGAGCCGTTACGCATCGGCCTTCGCCGCGATCTGGGCCGAAGTCTTGCCGAAGCGGCGCTCACGCTGCCCGAAATAGTCGAGAGCGGCCTGCAAATGCGCGGGTGAAAATTCCGGCCACAAAGCGTCGGTGAAGTAAAGTTCGGTGTAGGCGAGATTCCACAGCAGGAAGTTGCTGATGCGCTGTTCGCCGCCCGTGCGGATCAGCAGGTCGGGATCCGGAATTCCGGCAAGTGCCAGCCGCGCGTCGATATGCCCTTCGGTGATCTGCGCGGCATCGAGCGTGCCCGCTGCCGCATCGGCTGCCAGAGACCTGCACGCCTGGGTGACGTCCCAGCGTCCGCCATAGGCAACGGCCACCATCAGCCCCAACCCTGAGTTCGATGCGGTCAAGGTCTCCGCATCCCGCATGCTTTGCCTGAGTTCCCGCCCGAGTGATTCCCGATCGCCAATGAAGCGCAGACGGACCTGGTTGCGGTGCAAGTCCGCCACTTCGCGCACCAACGCATCCAGGAACAATCCCATGAGCACGCCGACTTCCTCCGCGGGGCGCCGCCAGTTCTCGCTGCTGAAGGCGAACAGCGTCAGGTAGCGGACCTTGCGCTCGGCGCATTCCTCGACGATCTTGCGCACCACCTTGACGCTGGCGCGATGTCCGGCAACCCGGGGCATGCCGCGCGCGCGGGCCCAGCGGCCGTTGCCGTCCATGATGATTGCTACGTGCTGCGGCGAGTCGGCCATGCGCGTTTCGGGAACTGCGGGTCTTGGACAGTCAGACCTGCATGAGCTCCTTTTCCTTGTCGGCCATGGCGTGGTCGATATCGGCCACGTGCTTGTCGGTCAGCTTCTGAATGTCTTCCTGGCCGCGCCGCTCATCGTCCTGCGGGATCAGTTTTTCCTTGAGCATTTCCTTCAATTCATTGTTGATTTCGCGGCGCACGCCGCGCACGGCGACGCGCGCGTTTTCCGCTTCGGCCTTGACGACTTTGATGATGTCGCGCCGCCGCTCTTCCGTCAGCGCTGGCATGTGAATGCGGATGATCTGTCCCGCCGTGTTCGGGGTGAGCCCAAGATCTGATTTGTAGATCGCCTTCTCGATCACGGGAACCATGGCCTTCTCCCACGGACTCACCGTCAAGGTGCGCGCATCCTCGGTGGCGATGTTGGCCACCTGGTTCAACGGCATTTCAGAGCCGTAGTAATCGACTTTTATGTGCTCGATGAGACTTGTATGAGCGCGGCCCGTGCGCATTTTCTTGAGCTGCTCCTTGAACGCCGCGACGCACTTTTGCATGCGCACTGTCGCATCCTTCTTCACATCCTCCAGCATGTATCCCCCTGAACTTTAAGGACCGGCCGATACCACGGTGCCGACGTCTTCGCCTTGGACAATACGCATCAAATCGCCGGCGTTGAAAAGATTAAAGACCTGCAGCGGCAGGTTGTTCTCCCTGCACATGACGATTGCGGTCGCGTCCATGACATTGAGGCGATCGTTGAGCACCTTGTCGAAGGTCAGGCGCGCATAGCGCTTGGCATTGGGATTCGTCACCGGATCGGAATCGTATATACCGTTCACCTTGGTGGCTTTCAGCAGGATGTCGGCGTTGATCTCGATGGCGCGCAAACTGGCGGCCGTGTCGGTGGTGAAGAAGGGATTGCCGGTCCCCGCGCCGAATATCACCACGCGGCCTTTTTCCAGGTGCCGCACCGCGCGCCGCCGGATGTAATCCTCGCAGACCTCGTTGATTCGCAGGGCCGACATGACCCTTGCGTAGGTGCCGAGGCCCTCCAGCGCGTCCTGCATGGCCAATGCATTGATCACCGTGGCCAGCATGCCCATGTGATCGGCCGTCACCCGATCCATGCCCGCGCGCGCCAAACCCGCGCCGCGAAAAATATTCCCGCCTCCCAATACAACCGCGACCTGAACCCCCATCTGGGTCAGGTCGCGAATTTCTCCGGCGATTCGCTTGAGGATGACCGGATCGATGCCGTAATCCTCATTTCCCAGCAGCGCCTCGCCGGATAGCTTGACCAGAATTCTTCGATAACGAGCCGTGCCCGGTTGGGTGGTCATAGTCGCTTAGTGTTTTTCTTGCGCCTTCACCTGAGCCATCACTTCGCCCACGAAGTCGTCTTGTTTCTTTTCGATGCCGGCGCCCACTTCATAGCGGGCAAACATCGTGACTTTGGCGCCCGCCTTCTTAAGCAGTTTCTCCACGGTCATATCCTCATCCTTGATGAAAGGCTGACCCATCAGTGTGATTTCCGCGAGGTACTTGCGCAGGCGCCCTTCCACCATCTTGGCAATGATCTCGGGCGGCTTCTTTTCGCCCTTGGTTTGCTCGGTCAGGATTTCGCGCTCCTTCTGCAGCAACTCGGGCGGCACGTCGCCGACATCGATGTAGGCCGGATTCACGGCTGCCACATGCATCGCGATATCGCGCGCCAGCGCCTCATCGCCGCCCTGCAATGCCGCCAGACTGCCGATGCGAGCGCCGTGAATATAGGTGCCCAGAGGGCCCGGCGACGCGACGCGTACAAAACGCCGCACGGCCATGTTCTCGCCGATCTTGGCGATCAAGGCCCGGCGCCGCTCATCCAACGTCGAACCCTCGTGCGACAGCTTGAGCAGGTCCTCGAGGCTCGAGGGCGCCGCTTTCAGGGCCGCCGCGGCGACCGCCTTGGCGAAAGCCTGAAATTCGTCACTGCGCGCGACGAAGTCGGTTTCGCAATTCACTTCAACGAGCGCTGCGTTGTTGCCGGACCGCTCGATGACCACGGTACCTTCCGCGGCGACGCGCGCCGCTTTCTTGTCCGCTTTGGCCAGTCCGCTCTTGCGCATCAGCTCGGCGGCGGCGTCCAGGTCGCCCTGGGTCTCGACGAGCGCCTTCTTGCACTCCATCATGCCGGCGCCGGTGCGCTCGCGAAGCTGCTTGACTGAATCTGCCGTAATGTTCATGGAAAGCTACGCACCGCGCACCGGAGCACGCCGTCCCGCAGGTCGACGACGCGGAGCACTGGCCGGCCGCGTCTCCGCGGGCGGTGTATCCGGGGCATCGACGTCATCGGCTTCAACCTCCACCTCGTCCAGTGACGCGGCCACGGCGGCGACGCTCGGTACGACAGTGACGGGCACCTTGCGGCGAGGCGGCGGCTTCTTTTGGCCTCGCGCCGGCGGCGCGGGTCGCCGCGCGCCTGCGGTGCGCTTCTTCGGATTGCCTTCCTCGTCCAAGTCCACGAACTCGTCCTCACCGACGGGGACCTCGGGCAGGGAGGCTTTGCCCTCCAGCACCGAATCGGCAATTCCGCCGGCGTACAGCAAGATGGCGCGCATGGCGTCATCGTTGCCCGGGATGACATAGTCGATGCCGTCCGGCGAACAATTCGTATCGACAACGGCCACGACGGGGATGCCGAGCTTTTGGGCTTCGTGAATCGCAATCTGTTCGTGACCCACATCGATGACGAACAGCGCGTCGGGCAACGCAGTCATGTTGCGGATCCCGCCCAAGCTGCGCAGCAGCTTGTCCATTTCACGGCGCAGCATCTGCGCTTCTTTCTTGCCGCGACGTTCCAGGGCGCCGCTTTGCGCCATTTCGTCCAGTTCGTTCAGCCGCTTGATGGACTGACGGATGGTCTTGAAATTCGTGAGCATGCCGCCGAGCCAGCGCTGGTTCACGTATGGCATGGCGGCGCGGGTGGCCTCTTTCTGCACGGCGTCGCGCGCCGAGCGCTTGGTGCCGACGAACAGCACTTTACCGCCCTCGGATGCCACGCCTTTGATGAAGGTCGCCGCCGCCGCATACAACGGCTGCGTCTTTTCGAGATTGATGATATGGATCTTGTTGCGTTCGCCGAAAATGAAGGGAGCCATTTTCGGGTTCCAGAAGCGGGTTTGGTGTCCAAAATGGACGCCCGCTTCCAGCATTTGTCGCATGGACACGCTGGTCATAAATACTCCTGGTTGGGTTGAGCCTCCGCGTGTCCCAATCGGCAACCCGATTTTGCCTTGAAAATGGCGGTTTCGCCGTCATTTCAAGCCAAGGCCGGGCACCCAGTCGATTGTGACGACACGCGTGCGGGGTTGTTAAAAATAGCCGCGCTTTATACCATGAACCCCCATTAGAAACAAAGCCCGCTCCCTATTAGAGGTTTGCAGACTGTCCTATGAATGTGACCATCAAAACCGCTGCGGAACAGGACAAAATGCGCGCCGCCGGCCGCCTGGCCGCCAGCGTCCTGGACATGATCGAACCCTACGTCCAACCGGGGGTAAGCACCGAGGAACTCGACAAACGGTGTCACGATTTCATCGTCGAGGAGCTGAAATCCATCCCGGCCAACCTCAATTACCGGGGTTTCCCCAAGACCATCTGCACCTCGGTAAACCACGTGGTCTGCCATGGTATTCCAGGCGATAAGCGCCTCAAGACCGGCGACATCATCAATATCGACGTCACGGTGATTCGCGACGGATTCCATGGCGACACGAGCCGCATGTACTTGGTCGGCAACGCCGCCATCCTCGCCCGCCGCTTGACGGCGGCCTGCCACGAGGCCATGTGGCGCGGCATTCAGCAGGTCAAACCCGGCGCCCATTTGGGCGACATCGGACATGCAATTCAGAGCTTCGCGGAATCCAACAACTTCTCGGTGGTTCGCGAGTACTGCGGTCACGGCATCGGCAGGATCTATCACGAGGACCCGCAGGTGCTGCACTACGGCAAACCGGGCACCGGGCTTGCGCTTACGGCGGGCATGACCTTCACCATCGAGCCCATGATTAACGCCGGCCGGCGCGAAGTGCGCTTATTGCCCGACGGCTGGACGGTCGTGACCAAGGATCAGTCTCTGTCCGCCCAGTGGGAACATACGATTTTGGTTACCGACGAAGGCTACGAAGTGCTCACTCTGGGCGCGGGCGTCAGCGCACCTGCTGCCGCGGCGGCTTCTTGAGCGCACACGGTAAGTTTTTAGCTCCAATCGCCGACTGGCCTTATCTCACGGCTGTCCCCGCGGCTCTCGAAGAGGGCCAGTTCTCTCCCCTCACTTTCCGGCAGGTGCTCGATCAGGGCACGGAGCTGCTCAAGGATCGATTCGTCGCCGACGAACCGATCGAAGATCTGGTGCGCGACCGCGCGCGGCTGGTTGATATCGCATTGCGTGCCGCATGGGTCAATCACGCCGGCAAGTTCGCAGGCGACCTGGCGCTGATTGCGGTCGGCGGTTACGGCCGCGGCGAGCTGCATCCTTGTTCCGATATCGACATCATGGTGCTTCTGCCCAAAAGCGACTCGGCCGATTGGCAACCGGATATCGAGCGCTTCCTGACATTTCTTTGGGATATTGGTCTCGAGGTGGGACATAGCGTGCGTTCGATCGACGACTGCCAAAGCGAGAGCCTGGCCGATATCAGCGTCGCCACCACTTTATTCGAAGCGCGTTTGTTGTCGGGGCCGGAACCGCTTTTCGCAGGCATGCGGCGCGCATTGGCGCCTGATCGCCTGTGGTCGTCACAGGATTTCTTCGAGGCGAAGGTCAAGGAACAGACCGAGCGCCATCATCGATATTTCGACACCGCCTATAACCTCGAGCCCAACGTCAAATCCAGTCCCGGCGGGCTGCGCGACATCCAGACCATCGGCTGGGTGGCAAAGCGGCATTTCGGCACCGAAACGCTCGATGAGCTGGTACCGCACGGATTTTTGACCCGGGAGGAGCTGCGCAAGCTGCAAGCCGCGCAATCGTTCTTGTGGAAGGTGCGCTTCGGACTGCATGTGTTGACCGGCCGGCGCGAGGACCGGCTGTTGTTCGATTACCAGATCAAGCTCGCGAAATTATTCGGCTACGAAGACGCAAGTTTCACGCTGGCGGTCGAACAGCTCATGCAGAAGTACTACCGCACGGTCATGGATATCAGTCTGCTCAATGAAATGCTGCTGCAGCTTTTTCGCGAGGCGATTCTGACGCAGAGCGCACCGCCCTTGCCCGTAAACGCGCGCTTCCAAATCCGCAATGACTATTTGGAAGTGACGCACCCGGAGGTGTTCGCCCGCAACCCGTCCGCATTGCTGGAATTGTTCGTGCTGCTGCAGCAGCATCCCGAAGTGCGCGGCGTGCGCGCCGAGACCATCCGGCTGATCGGCACCCACGTCTGGCTCATCGACGAGGAGTTTCGCCAGAATCCGCGGCACCATCGTCTTTTCATCGAGATTCTGTGCGCACCCGTCGGCGTGACGCACGAACTTAGGCGCATGAACCTGTACGGCGTGCTCGGCCGCTATATCCCAGCCTTTGGACGCGTCGTGGGCCGTATGCAGTACGACCTGTTCCATGCCTACACCGTGGATGCGCACACCCTGTTTGTCGTGAGTAATCTGCGCCGTCTGGCGATGCCCAAGTTCAATGATGAATTCCCGGCGGTGAGCCAGATCATGCAGTCCTTGCCGCGGCAGGAAATCGCCTATCTAGCGGCGCTGTTCCATGACATCGCCAAAGGGCGCGGCGGCGATCACTCGGAGCTGGGCGCGGTGGATGCCGAAGCTTTTTGCCTGGAGCAGGGCTTGGGACGCTACGAAGCCCGCTTGGTCGCCTGGCTGGTGCGCAATCACCTGATCCTGTCGATCACTTCGCAAAAGAAGGACATCAGCGACCCGGACATCGTCCAGGAGTTCGCCCGGCACGTCGGCGACCAGGTGCACCTGGATTATTTGTACGTGTTGACCGTTTCCGACGTGCGCGGCACGAATCCAAAGTTGTGGAATTCCTGGAAAGCTCGGCTGTTCGAGGAATTCTACGAGCGCACAAAGCGGGCGCTGCGCCGGGGACTCGAGACGCCGATCGATCAAGAGGAACTGATCCGGGAGACTCAGGACCAGGCAATTCTGAAAATGGCGCCCGATGTCACGCTGAAGCAAGCCGCGGCGGTTTGGGCGCAGTGGACGGAGGCGTATTTTCTGCGCTACACGCCGGAGGAGATCGCCTGGCACACGGCACTGTTGGCTGCGCGCCCGTCCGACGATGACACACCGCTGGTCGCCGTGCGGCAACTCACGGATCGCGGCGGCACTGCCGTGCTGACCTACACTCCGCGGCGCCTGCGCAGCTTTGCTCGAACCACCGGCGTGCTCGATCAAATGGGGCTGAACGTGGTGGATGCACGCTTGATCACCAGTGCCAACGGCTTCAGTCTGGAGACCTATGTGGTGCTCGAGGACAACGGCACCGTGATCGCCGACGCTTCGCGCATTCACGACATCGAACGCGGCGTGTGGCGCGTGCTCGAGCAGGTAGAGGATTCGCCGCCCGCCGTGACACGCCGCGCGCCGCGCCAGGTCCGCATGTTTTGGACGCCAACCCAGGTTAATTTCAGCGTCGACAGCCGCAACGAGCGCACGATTCTCGAACTGATCGCGGCGGACCGTCCGGGGCTCCTGTCGGAGGTCGGCAAGGTATTTCGCGCCGAACGCGTCGCGATCAACGGCGCCAAGATCATGACTGTGGGCGAGCGCGCCGAAGACGTGTTCTATATCACAGGCGCCGACGGCGGGCCGCTTTCCGAAGAGGCGTGCGGGCGCGTGCAGGAGTCCCTGATGCAGGCGCTGCACCGACGCGATGTGGCGCGGCCTTGAGCGCCCCCGAAGAATTGCGTTCGATCATCGATACGGCGTACGACGAGCGCGCCAAGCTTAGCCCGCGCAATGTGCCGAGCACCCTGCGTGCGGCGATCGAGGAGGCGCTCAAGCTGCTCAACGAAGGACAACTGCGCGTGGCGGAACCTCACGCGGGCGCGTGGCGCCTCAACGAGTGGCTCAAGAAGGCCGTGCTGCTGTCGTTTCGCATCAACGACAATGCAGCCATGTCCGCGGGCCACTTGAACTTCTATGACAAGGTTCCATTGAAATACAGCGGTTGGAGCGCGGAAAGATTTGCGGCGGCCGGCGTACGCGTCGTGCCGCCGGCCACGGTGCGGCACGGCGCGTATATCGCCCCCAATGTGGTGTTGATGCCCAGCTACGTCAACGTGGGTGCATATGTGGACAGCGGCACCATGGTGGACACCTGGGCGACCGTCGGTTCCTGTGCGCAGATCGGCAAGAATGTGCATCTGTCCGGGGGTGTCGGCATCGGCGGCGTGCTGGAACCTCTGCAGGCCGGCCCCACCATCGTGGAAGACAATTGCTTCATCGGCGCGCGCTCGGAGATCGTCGAGGGCGTCGTGGTCGAGGCCGGTGCCGTCATTTCGATGGGCGTTTTCATCGGGCAGAGCACGCGGATTTACGATCGCGAACGCGACGAAATCCTCTACGGCCGCGTTCCGGCCGGCGCGGTCGTGGTGCCGGGCACGCTCCCGGCCGCGAATGGCAAGTATGGCCTCGCCTGCGCCGTCATCGTCAAGCGCGTGGATGCGCAGACCCGGGCCAAGACTTCGCTGAATGAATTGCTGCGCAACACCGACTAACAATTCGCCGCGCGGCTAGGTAGGATTTGGCACCCTAGGGACGCGACAGGGGCCAAGAATGAGCGACGATATAGCGCCTTCACATTCTCGCCGCCAGCTATTCAAGAGTCTTAGCTTCGTTTCTCGCAGTCGAACGAGTTGGGGGAACCAAGCCTCCAGCGTATCGGCGGTGAAGTTGGCCGTGTGCGCGGCGCGCTCGACGCTGAAGTGCTCGCGAAAAAATAATTGCGTTATTCTGACTGACGCGGGACCGGCATACTAGAACAGGTGGTTTGGTGCACAATCAACATATGAGGAACGGACGATGCGCACAGTGAATCGGCGCCGGGGCAACGAAACCATCTTGCTGCTTGCGGCGCTGGTGACGGCGGCATCGGTGTTGCTGTCCGGTTGCGGTTCATCGAGTCAAACGCCCGCGCACGAATCGTTGCCCATTCCGCCGCCCATTGCCGACAAACCCGACGTAATCATCACCGTTGACAGCGCGCATCACAATTGCGTCGCGGCCCTGTACACCGAACCTCAAGGCAGCACGGTGCCCTGCGCCGAACTGATACCATTCATTCGAGACGAACTGCGAATTCCAAGCGGGTCGATCTATGACATTCACTCGGTCCCCGCCGGCGACAATACCGAGTTGACCCAAGTCAGGGCAAGCCTTACCGCAGGAGGCTATCGATTTATCGGCGGACACCCTTAGCAGCCGCGTCTTGGACGCGCTATTCGTTACAATGCCGGCCCGGCCACCTTGAGAGGATTGCGAAACAATATGTATCGTCTGTGCACATTTTTTCTCCTTGGCGCACTATCTTTTGGCGCAATGGCTCAGCAACCGGCGGGCGGCGATCACGGCGAGAAAGCCTGGATCAGGCAAAGCAATGAATTCACCAACATGTTGCTGAGCGTGCAGCATGAGCACACCCCCGAGCAAGGTTCGCAGCAGGGCGTTGCGAAATTCGACGAGCGTATTTCGGATCCTTCGCGGGCGGATGAGCTGGCGGAGCGGCATGAGCTCGAGGCCGCGCTGGCGAAGATCCAGGCGGCACGCGCCGGGATCACCGATAAGAACGTTAAGGAAGACCTCGACATTCTGCAAAAGAGTTTTAATCTGCGCTTTCGAATGGAGGACTTTCAGCTGGCCCACGAGGTGCCGTTCCTGAACGCCAGCGCGCTGATCTTCCAGGGTCTGCGCGGCTTGCTCGACGATCAGCTACCCCAGCCGCGGCGCGCAGCCGCGCTGGTGCGACTGCGCAAGTACGCGGGCGTCGCGCAGGGCTACAAACCCTTTACCGATCGATTGAAAGAGCGCGAGCTGGAGCAGATCGCGAAGCCAGGCATCATTTTTCCATCAAAGCAAGAGGTCGAAACCGATCTGGGGCGCAACTCCAACTACTTGGAGGGCATCGCCACGCTGTTCAAGAAATACAACTTGAGCGGATGGGAACCGGCCTATGAGCAGTTAAAGGCGCAGCTGGCTGCTTACGATGCCTGGGTCAAGATCGCCATTCTTCCCAAGGCGCGGACCGATTTCCGCCTGCCCCCTGAAAAGTACGTCCTGGCGTTCGAGGGATTCGGGATCGATATTCCCCCGGCGCAGATCGCCAAAATGGCGCACGCCGCGTTTACGCAGTACCAGGGTGAAATGGCGCCGTTGGCCGCGCAAATCGCCAAGGCCGGGGGCTATCCGTCGAACGACTACCGCGCGGTGATCGCGGAACTCAAGAAGCGGCAAATCACCGGCGAAGCGATCCTGCCCTTCTTCGACAAGCGGCTGCACGAAATCGAAAAGATCATCGTCGCCAAGAACTTGGTCACCCTGCCGAACCGGCCGGCCATCATTCGCCTGGCGACGCCTGCGGAGACCGCGCAACAGCCGGCGCCGCACATGAGTCCGCCGCCGTTTCTGCACAACACCGGACAGCGCGGACAATTCGTGCTGCCGCTCAATATTCCCTCGGCAACGGGCGGCGCCGAAGATAAGTACGATGACTTCACCTTCGATGCTGTCGCCTGGACCCTCACCGCGCACGAGGCTCGTCCCGGTCATGAATTGCAATTCGACTCCATGGTCGAACACGGCGTGAGCCTGGCCCGGGCGCTGTACGCGTTCAATTCCACCAACGCCGAAGGTTGGGGCTTGTATGCCGAGTACATCATGCAGCCTTACGAACCGGTCGACGGGCAGCTGTTGACGCTGCAGCTGCGCCTGCTGCGCGCCGCGCGCGCCTTCCTGGATCCGGAACTGCAGAGCGGTGCGGTAACCGAAGCTCAGGCCTACGCCGTGCTCGAGAAGGACGTCATGCTGAGTCATGCCTTTGCCAAGGAAGAGGTCGAGCGCTTCACTTTCCGCAGCCCCGGGCAGGCGAACAGCTACTTCTACGGCTACACGCGCCTGCTGGCGCTGCGCAAGGAAACCGAGGCGGCGCTGGGACAGAAATTCGTCGCAAAGAAATTTCACGACTTCATCCTCGGCCAGGGGCTGTTGCCGCCGGATCTCATGCGGGCCGCGGTGCTCGAGGACTTCATACCAGCGCAGCGCTAGGACCTCAGGCCGGTGATATTGACCGGTTGGTGTAGCGCTCGACAGGGAGGGTAAGAAGAATCAAGGCACGAAGGCGGCAGTGCCTTGATTCTTCTTACCCTTCCTGACGAGAACTCGAGCCGATCG
>DASYIN010000103.1:0-2688 GCA_035997505.1 Steroidobacteraceae bacterium
CGGTCGCGGATTTTTCCAGGATCGAAGGCTGATCCCTTGGATCGCGCCACGCTCGCTGCTTACGATACTGACGCGGCGTTTTTCGCCAAAGACTGGCACGAACAGCCGGCGCCGCACGATCTGCACGACATCGTCCAGCGCTTCTTCGTCAAGGGCGGTACCACCGCCGATATCGGCTGCGGCAGCGGGCGTGAGGTGGCGTGGCTGAATGCGAATGGCTTTCTGGCCGTGGGATATGACGCGTCCGACGGATTGCTGGCCGAAGCCCGCGCGCGCTATCCTGATCTCGACTTCGTGCGGGCGGAGCTGCCCGAACTGTGTGGCATCGCGGCAAATACTTACGACAATGTGCTGTGCGAAACCGTGATCATGCATCTTGACCGCGCGCAAATTGCGCCGTCGGTGCGGCGCATGCTCGACATCGTCAAGCCGGGCGGCATTTTCTATCTGAGCTGGCGTGTCACCGAAGGCGCCGATCAACGCGACAAACATCGCCGCCTCCATGCGGCGTTCGACGCATCATTGGTGCGCGCGGAATTATCCATGGCAACGCTGCTGCTCGACGAGGAAGTCGTCAGTGCGTCTTCGGGGAAGATCATTCATCGACTGGTGGCGCGGAAAGTTACTTGACAAGAGACGTCCTCATCCAGAGGAGCGGCCGCGTCTCGAAGGATGTGAGCGCGCCCGTGGCCATCCTTCGAGACGCGCGCAACGCGCGCTCCTCAGGATGAGGGCGGAGTTTGAGTATTGACGCTATGCTGGCAAAAAAGAGTCCCGCCCGGGCGGGGGGAGGCCGGGCGGGACCTTGTGTCCGGTGGCCGCTGCGGCAGCCCGGACAATACGTTCAGGCGTTTTACTCAACCACCTGAACGATGCGGCGTGTGCGCGGTTCGACCAGCACGGTCCGGCCGTTCACCACGGTGTAGCGATAGGGCGTGACCCCGAACGTCTGCGGCACGTCGTAATAGGTGATCCCGGCTTCCGGCAGAATGCCGCCGACCACGATGCGATCCGGGATGGTGTAATTCGGCACTCGCTCGCGCACGATATATTCGCGGAATGCAGGGCGCCGCTCGATTGCAATGCCCGGGAGGTCGTCCTGGATCACAGCGGTGCCGCCGCGCACGATGCCGACGGTGTCGTTCTGTGCCTGCGCCGCGATCGGTGCGCTCATGGCGGTCATGATTGCGGTGATGGCGAGTATGTGGTTCCGCATGGTCAGCTCCTTCGCGATGATGCATGCCGGTTTGATCCGGCATTCAATGCCATCCAATGCACCGCGCGCGGCATCGTTCCCAAAAAAATGCGCACCGCGCCGCTGCAAATCTCGGCATTTTTGCGATGTCTCGGAACCCGTTGAAGGGGCAAGCGTCTCCTAGCGTGGAACCTGGCTCACGGGGTGATAGAGTGCCATTCTTCGATTCGATTTCACCAAATCGCACAGCGGAGACGTTCCCAAATGACCCTCACCATCTCCCACATCTCGCCGATCTTGTCCGTCATCGCAGGCCTGCTGATTTTGATTATGCCGCGGCTGCTTAATCTGGTCGTCGCCATCTTTCTCATCGTCAACGGCCTGATCGGCCTCGGGCTACTGAAGTGGCTCCATTTGTAGGTGTGAGGGCGGGTTTCGCGGCTTGCGCCGAGCCGCCCAAAGTGGTGTAAGGCGCGCAACTCTTCATCTCTTGCGGATTATTTGCTGTCATGGCCAAAGCCGTTGCCAAACCCAAGAAAATTGCTGGGAAATCAAAGTCATCCATGCCGGATCGGGCCAAGCCTGCGCCGTCGGCCAGTGCCCGCAAAGCACTGAAGAAGAGTTCGGCCAAGCCGGCGGGCAAGATTGCCGCCGCCAAACCTGCGGCGGACACGGCGAAATCCGGCAAGTGGGTGTTCACGTTCGGTGACGGCAAAGCGGAGGGCAAAGCGGGCCTTCGCGATCTGCTTGGCGGCAAGGGCGCCAATCTCGCCGAAATGGCCAATCTCGGACTGCCGGTGCCTCCCGGCTTTACCATTCCGACCTCGGTTTGCACGTATTTCTACGCGCACGGCAAAACCTATCCCGGGGCATTGAAGGCGCAGGTCGAAAAAGCGCTCGACCATGTCGGCAAGCTGACCGGCAAGTCTTTTGGCGATTCCAAAAATCCGCTGCTGGTGTCGGTGCGTTCCGGCGGCCGCGCCTCGATGCCGGGCATGATGGACACCGTGCTCAATCTCGGCCTCAACGACAAGACGGTGGAGGCGCTCGCCGAATTGTCCGGCGATCGTCGCTTCGCTTACGACAGTTACCGCCGCTTCATCACGATGTATTCCGACGTGGTGCTCGGCTTTGAGCATTCTCATTTCGAGGACATCCTCGATACCTTCAAGGACAGCCAGGGCTATTCGCTCGACACCGATCTTAACGGCGACGACTGGGTCGAACTGGTCGGCCGTTACAAGGACGCGGTGGCGCGCGAAACGGGTGCGGAATTTCCGCAAGATCCCCATGACCAATTGTGGGGCGCGATCGGGGCGGTGTTTTCATCCTGGATGAACGCGCGCGCGGTAACCTACCGCCGGCTGCACGACATTCCGGAATCCTGGGGCACCGCGGTCAATGTGCAGGCCATGGTGTTCGGCAATATGGGCGAGACCTCGGCGACGGGGGTCGCGTTCACGCGCAATCCCTCGACCGGGGAGAGCCGGCTC
>DASYIN010000104.1:0-3291 GCA_035997505.1 Steroidobacteraceae bacterium
GGAATCAGCACGGCGATCAGCGAGATGGTCAGGGAAATAATCGTGAAGCCGATCTGTCCGGCGCCCTTGAGCGCCGCCTCGAGCGGAGATTCGCCGGCTTCAATGTAGCGGGAAATGTTTTCGATCATGACGATGGCATCGTCGACCACGAATCCGGTCGCAATGGTCAGCGCCATCAGCGATAAGTTGTTCAGGCTGAAATTGGCCAGATACATGACTGCAAATGTGCCGATGAGCGACAGCGGCACCGACAAGCTCGGAATGATGGTGGCTGGAATATTGCGCAAGAACAGCCAGATCACGAGCACGACGAGCACGACCGCCAGTATCAATTCGAATTCAACATCCTTGACCGAGGCGCGAATGGTGATAGTGCGGTCCGTGAGCAACGCCACGTCCACGCCCGCGGGCAACTCTGCCTTGAGCGACGGCAGCAGCTCTTGGATCCTATTGACCACATCGACGACGTTTGCTCCGGGTTGACGTTGGACGTTCAGAATCAGCGCAGGAAGGGAATTCATCCAACCGCCCAATTTGGCGTTTTCCGCGCCCGACACGAGGGTCGTCACATCCTTCAGGCGCACTGGTGCGCCATTCTTGTAGGCCACCACGATGTTGCCGTAGTCATCGGCGTTTCTGATCTGATCGTTGGTGTTGATCGTATAGGCGTTGGCGGGTCCGTCGAGCGTGCCCTTTGGGCCATTTTGATTGGCGTTGTTGATCGTGGTGCGCAGGTCGTCGAGATTGAGTCCATACGCGGCCATCGCCCGGGGATTGGCGATCACTCTCACGGCGGGACGTTGACCGCCGCTGATGCTGACTACGCCCACGCCTTTGATTTGAGAGATTTTCTGCGCGATGCGCGTGTCGACCAGGTCCTCCACATCCGTGAGCGCCATGGTCTTCGAAGTGATGCCGAGAATAAGGACGGGGGCGTCGGCAGGATTGACCTTGGCATAGATCGGCGGCGCAGGAAGATCCTGAGGCAGCAGGTTCTGTCCGGCGCTGATCGCGGCTTGCACCTCTTGTTCCGCGACATCGATGGCAAGGGACAAGTTGAATTGCAGCGTAATCACGGAGGCGCCGGCGGAGCTCGTCGATGACATCTGGCTCAAGCCGGGCATCTGTCCAAATTGCTTTTCGAGCGGCGCCGTGATGGCGGACGTGATCACCTCGGGGCTTGCGCCGGGATAGAACGTCTGCACCTGAATGGTGGGGTAGGCAACCTCCGGCAACGCCGACAGCGGCAACTGCAAATAGGCCATCGCGCCCACGATCAAAATCGCCACCATTAACAGCGTGGTGGCGACGGGGCGCAGTATGAAAATGCGTGAGGGGTTCACGTCACTACTGCGATGGCGGTGGTTTTCCGCGCCCCTTGCCGCGTCGTGCGCCGGGCGTGCCGGGGGCGCCGGGTGTGGCCGCCTTGCCGGCTGGTTTCGCGCCGGCGGCAGGAGCCGGCGCCGCGTTCGGCAACAGTACTTGCGCGCCATCGCGCAACCGGTCTCCGCCTTCGGTGACGACGACCTCGCCGGCCTTGAGTCCCGCGGTCACCGCAACCTTCTCGCCATCGACCACCCCGAGGGTCACCGGACGCACGCTCACGCTGCTGTCCCGATTGACGATGTAAACAAATGTCGTCGCGACACCGTTGGGCGCGCCTCGGCGCACCGCTGCGTTCGGCATGGTGATTTGATTGGTCAGTACGTCTTGCAGCAGTTGGATATTGACGAATTGATTCGGAAACAGCGAGGAGTCCGAATTGTCGAACTGCGCGCGCAGCTTGATCGTGCCGGTCGTGATGTCGATCGAATTGTCGACGGTCAGCAGCTTGCCCTCGGCGATCCTGTTGGCGTTGGCGCGATCAAAGGCGTCGACGGGCAGGGCGGCGCCGGATTGCACGCGCTTCATCACGGCGGAAACATTGTCCTCGGGTATGGAGAAGATCACGGTGATGGGCTGCAGTTGATTGATGAGCACAATGCCGTTGGCATCGCCCGGCGTGACGTAGTTCCCTTGGTCGACCTGGCGCAACCCGACCCGGCCCGTCACCGGGGCGATGATGTGCGTGTATACCAGGTTCACCTGGGCAGTCTTGACCTGTCCTTCATCGGCCTGGATTGTGCCCACCAACTGATCAACCAGCGCGCGTTGCGTGTCGAGCTGTTGTTCCGCGACGGAATCTTCTTTGACCAAACCTTCGTAGCGCTTCAAATCCACCCGGGCATTGGCCAGCAACGCCTGGTCGCGCTTGAGATTACCCTCCATTTGCTGCAGGGCGGCCTCATAGGGGCGGGGATCGATCTGCGCCAGCGCGTCACCCTGGTGAACGAATTGCCCTTCGGTAAAGAAAATCTTTTGCAGTGTCCCGGTGATCTGGGTTCTGACGGTCACCGTAGCCAGAGGCGTCACGGTCCCGAGGGCCGGGATCTTCACTTGTATGTCGCTCGCGACGGCGGTGGCCACCGATACTGCGACCGCACCAGCTTGTCCGTTACGGCCGCGCGGCGGTGCGGCGACCGGCTGCTTGGTGCGAAGATAGAGCACGAATCCGACCAATAGCGCCAAGATAACCAGCGCAATGGTCAATGCCCGCCAGTGTTTGGCGATGAATGGTCTAGAATCCCTCGGCTGCACCAGAAATTGGGGATCTTCTTGTTCAGTTGTCACTAATTCACCCAATACGCGGGCCCATGCCGTGGCATGCACTGCCAAACGATCATCCGGGCGAGCCGCAGACTATAACCAGATTCGACCCTGAACTACACACTGATCACCGGGCAGCATGCATGTAGAGGTGAGGAAAGCTCGAAAGTTCATAGAGCTTTGTAAAGTAATGTAAATGTCCTGGCGGGCGGCTAGAATTCGCGCCGTGAGACGCATAAAGGAGCCTCGATGAAATTGATCAAATCCGCGGCATGCGGGGTTGCGCTGACACTGGCCGCCTCGGTATCCGCCCACGCGGCGCAGGTCTGGACCGAGGGCGTGAATTATTTCCTGGTTCAGCCGCCTCGACCTCCCGCCGTGCCAGCCGGCAAGGTTGAGGTCACGGAAGTCTTCTCGTACGCGTGCCCCGCATGCAACATTTTCCAGCCCACCATGCACAAACTAAAGTCGGCCATGCCGCCCAATGTGGTTGTGGACTACCTGCCGGCGGCATTCAATACCGCGGAGGACTGGCCGATGTTCCAGCTCGCGTATGTCACCGCGCAGCTGCTGGGCGTGGACCAGCAGACCCACGATGCCATGTTCGACGCGGTGTGGAAGGGCGGAGACTTGAGCATCACCGAC
>DASYIN010000105.1:0-4992 GCA_035997505.1 Steroidobacteraceae bacterium
ACACGCTGCAGCTCTGGGTGGAAAACGCTTCATCGACTTCGGCAAACCACACGCCTGCGTCAGCGCATTTGTACAGCAGCATGGTTCGAAATACGCTCCAACCGGCATCGAGTACCGACTTCGCCATTCGGGTCTTTGCCAGAGCCGAGGCATTCACGTTGCCGACGAAGATCGCACCGTTAGCGTTGACAAGGCCGGTGCTCAGTTTGTGCAAGAAATCTTTTCGCCGATTCGCGATTTTGGCATGAAGCGCTCGGGATCGGTTTCGATGACTGGCGCGCTGCGCAATTGCCAACGCAGGTTCCAGGTCGCGGTAAAAGCGCTCGGCCTCAATCGGCGGCAGAGCCTCATCACTGAACGCCGCAAAGGTCCTCAGGCCCAGATCGATTCCAAGGCTCGGAACCGAGCGATCGAGGATCGAGTCGACGGCAGTTTACCAAAAAAGCATTCCGTTACACCTGGGCAAATATCGAGAAATGCATGGCGATGAATTTTCTGGAATTTGAACAGCCGATCGCGGAACTCGAGGCCAAGATCGAGGAGCTGAAATTCATCGGCAGCGATGCCAGCGTGAATATCACGGAAGAGATCAAGCGCCTGCAGTCGAAGAGCAGGGCGCTCACAACCAGCATTTTCGCCAATCTGACGCCGTGGCAAATCACCGAGCTCGCACGCCATCCGCAGCGCCCGTATACGCTGGACTATGTCTCAATGATTTTCAGCGACTGGCAGGAACTGCATGGCGATCGCATGTACAGCGATGACCTGGCGATTGTCGGCGGCCTGGCTCGGATCGAGGGTGTGCCCGTAATGCTGATCGGACATCAGAAGGGCCGCGACACCAAGGAGCGAGTGCGGCGCAACTACGGCATGCCGAAGCCGGAAGGCTATCGCAAGGCGCTTCGTCTCATGAAAATGGCGGAGCGATTCCGCATCCCGGTCGTGACGCTGATCGATACCCCGGGGGCCTACCCGGGTATCGGCTCGGAGGAGCGCGGCCAATCGGAAGCGATTGCGCGCAACTTGTTCGAGATGTCGCATCTGGCCGCGCCGATTTTGAGCATCGTCATCGGCGAGGGCGGATCCGGCGGGGCGCTTGCCATCGGCGTCTGCGATCATCTGGTCATGCTGCAGTTCAGCGTCTATTCGGTGATTTCGCCGGAAGCCTGCGCCTCGATTTTGTTCAAGAGCACCGAAAAGAAAGAGGTGGCCGCCGAAGCGATGGGCGGCACGGCCGAGCGGCTGTTCAAGCTGGGCCTGGTCGATGAGGTTTTGAAGGAGCCTCACGGCGGCGCTCACCGCGATCCGCAGCTGATGGCGGAAACCATGAAGCAGAGCATCATCAAAAATCTGGCCGAACTGCGCAATCAGCCGATTACGCAGCTGCTCGATGCACGGCAGGCCCGCCTGCGCGGATTCGGCGCGTTCCGCGACGGTTGACCACTCCTGTGGGCTTTTCCGCGGCCTCCCTGCACGCGGTGCTCGAAGACTCGGTGCCATTGGGGGCCACCGGCTTGGTGGTGGCATTGAGCGGCGGCCCTGATTCGACGGCCCTGCTCGCGGCAGCTGCAGAAATGCAGCACGGCTTTCGCGGCTTGCCGCTGCGCGCAGTCCACATTGATCACGGTCTGCAGCGCACGGCCGCGGAATTTCGTAAAGCCTGCCAGACGCTCTGCGATCGTTTAAGCATTCCCTTGAGCATTATTGCGGTCGAGGTGGACGGCGCAGGCGAGTCACTCGAGGCCGCGGCGCGCACGGCGCGTTATGCGGCGCTTGCCGCGCAGCTGCACTCCGGTGAATGTCTGTTGACCGCGCATCACCGCAAGGACCAAGCCGAGACCCTGCTCCTGCAGGCGCTCCGCGGCGCCGGCGTCAAGGGCATGGCGGCGATGCCGGCCTGCAAGGTCTTAGGGTTAGGCTGGCACGTGCGGCCGATGCTCGAGATCGCGTACGAAGAACTGCTGCGGTTCAGCGCAGCGCTGCCGCAATTCCATTCGAACGATCCCATGAACGAAGATGAACGATTTGACCGCGTGTATCTGCGCAAAGCGGTGTGGCCGCTGCTCCAGAAACGCTGGCCCGGAGTGGAAATCACGCTGTCGCGCACCGCCTTGCACATGGCCGAAGCGCAGCAGCTTCTGGACATCGCGGCGGCCGCCGATGTGGCGCGTCTGCGCGACGGCGAGGCGCTGTCGGTGCAGGGCCTGCGTGCGCTGTCTCCCTTGAAGCGCGTGAATGCGGTGCGCTTGTGGCTGCGCGAAGCGGGCGTCGAGGTGCCTTCGACGGCGCGGCTCGAAGAAGCATTGCGGCAGGTACTCGATGCGCATGAGGACCAAAATCCGGCCATTGTCTGGGGTGACAAAGCGCTGCGGCGTTATCGGCAGAGGATGTTTGTGACCGACGCCGATGCCCCTTCTTTAAGTGATGCGCGAGATTGGGCTGCCGCGCCCGGATCCTCGCTCGAATTGAGTCCGCAACTCGGAACGTTGTCATGGATCCTCCAAGCGGGCGGTCTTGCCGCCGGGAGGCTGCCCGCAGTCGTCACGGTGCGTCGGCGCGCGGGAGGGGAAGCGCTGAAGCCCGCTCGGCTGGCCAAAACGCAAACCGTGCAGCACCTGTGTCAGGCATGGGGAGTGCTGCCCTGGATGCGGGACGCGCTGCCGCTGGTGTTTGCCGGCGATGCATTGATTGCCGTCGGCGATTTGTGGACGGATGCGGACTGGTGCGCGGCCGCAGACGCGCCGGGATTGAGCATCGCGTGGAACAACGCGCCCCTGTTGATTTAGCAGCGCATTCGCCGCGTTTCACGCGGATGTTTCACGCGAGTATCGCGCCTATGGTTAAGTAGCGCTTGTTAGGATTGTCGAGATGGATGTGTTCTGGTAACCTGAACTCCCGTCGTATTCCAATTGTTCCCTTGGCTTCGTTTGTACATCCGCTTAAGTTTAAGTGGACCACAAACGTTTAATCGGCGGTGACCCATCATGAATCGATTCGTTTTTGTCACCGGCGGCGTGGTTTCCTCGCTGGGTAAAGGCATTGCGTCGGCTTCCCTCGGCGCCATACTCGAGGCTCGCGGCCTCAAAATCAGCATGGTTAAGCTGGACCCCTACATCAATGTGGATCCGGGCACCATGAGCCCCTTTCAGCATGGCGAAGTGTTCGTGACGGCGGACGGCACCGAGACCGACTTGGACCTCGGCCACTATGAGCGCTTCGTGCGCACCACAACCGGGCGCAACAGCAATTTCACGACCGGGAGAATCTACGAGCGCGTCATCGCAAAGGAGCGCCGCGGCGACTATCTGGGCGCGACGGTTCAGGTCATCCCCCACATCACCGACGAGATCAAGCACCGGATTCGAATGGGCGCCGGGGACTCTGATGTATGCATGGTGGAGATCGGCGGCACGGTCGGCGACATCGAGTCGTTGCCGTTTCTCGAAGCGATCCGCCAAATGGGAGTCGAACTCGGACGCGACAAGGTGCTGTACATGCATTTGACGCTGGTGCCGATTCTGGGCGGCGCCGGGGAAATCAAAACCAAGCCGACGCAGCACTCGGTCAAGGAGTTGCGCGGTATCGGCATACAGCCGGACATACTGCTCTGCCGATGCTCGCAGAGCCTTCCCGATGAGCAGCGCCGCAAGATTGCGCTGTTCACCAATGTCGAGGAGCGCGCGGTGATTTCCGCGGTCGATTCGGATGATATTTACAAGATTCCGATGCTGCTCCATGAACAGGATCTGGATGACATTGTGGTCGACAAGCTGCGTTTGAACGTGCCGCCGACGGATCTTTCCGAGTGGCGCGCCGTGGTCGCCGCCAAGCAAAATCCGGAAGCCGTCGTGGACATCGGCATGGTCGGCAAATACGTTCAGATACGGGACTCCTATATTTCACTGAATGAATCGCTGATGCACGGCGGCATCAAGACCCGGACACGCGTGAACATTCATTATTTCGAGTCGCAGGATATCGAGCGCTCGGGTGCTGCGGCGCTGCAGAAAATGGACGCCATCCTGGTGCCCGGCGGATTCGGCGACCGCGGCATCGAGGGCAAGATCCAAGCGATTCGCTTTGCGCGCGAAAACGGCATTCCTTATCTGGGCATCTGTTTGGGGATGCAGCTCGCCATCATCGAATATGCGCGCAATGTGCTGGCGCTCAAGGGAGCCAACAGCACCGAATTCGATCGGGCGACCAATCATCCCGTAATCGCCTTGATCACCGAATGGCAGGATTTGGAGCGCGGCCAACAGGTGCGCGATGAGAAATCGGATCTGGGCGGCAGCATGCGGCTTGGCGCCCAGGAGGCCAAGCTCAAGCCCGGTACGCTAGCGAGGGCGCTCTACGGTAAGGAATCGATTTTTGAACGTCATCGCCACCGCTATGAATTCAACAATCACTATCTCGACGAGTTGACGGCGGCGGGGATGAGTTTCTCCGGCTTTTCCGCGGATGGCTTGGTCGAGTTCATCGAGCTGTCCGGTCATCCCTGGTTCGTGGCAAGCCAGTTCCATCCGGAATTCACCTCGACGCCGCGCGACGGCCATCCGCTGTTTACGGGATTCGTCCGGGCGGCGCGCGAATACCGAGCTTCGCTGCAGCCGGGCCGCGCGACCGCATGAGCGCTTGAGCGCATGAAGCTTGCGTCCTTCGAGGTCGGGCCTGATCGCCCGTTCTTCTTGATTGCCGGTCCTTGCGTCATCGAGAGCGAGGGGCTCGTGATGGAGGTCGCGGGGCGCCTCAAGGAAATGACCGCCGCGTTCAAGATCCCCTTCGTCTTCAAGGCATCGTTCGACAAGGCGAATCGTTCCTCGCGCTCGAGTTTCCGCGGGCCCGGATTGGAAGGGGGATTGAAGGTGCTCGCGAAGGTGCGCGACCAAATCGGCGTGCCGGTGCTCACGGATGTGCATGAGGATACGCCGCTGGATGAAGTTGCCGCGGTGGTCGATGTTCTGCAAACGCCGGCCTTTCTCTGCCGGCAGA
>DASYIN010000106.1:0-2428 GCA_035997505.1 Steroidobacteraceae bacterium
CGACTGAAGGGCGATCCACAAACCCACGACATCCCGGTCATCGCTTTGTCCGCGCACGCGCTGGCCGGCGAGCGCGAAAAGGCTATGGCAGCTGGGTGCGACGAGTTCGACACCAAGCCGATCGAGTTCGAGCGTCTTGTCGCAACCGTTCGGCGCCTTCTCGCGCACCCCTAGTGACGCTTGGTCCTGGCGGCGGCAGCACGAAAACGCATCAGCGGGCTCCCTAGTCTGGCCCGCAATTCAGGAAGCGCCATTTGCCTTGCCTCGATTCAGAACGATTCAGGTCTGCCCCAAGGACCGGCTGACCCTTGCACCGGCAGGCTCATGACGCGGCAAACCGCCTGCGCCCGGCGGTTCCTACCTGCTATGATAGGCGGCGGCACCTGGGAGGGAGCCCCCATGTCTAGCATGAGGCGGCGAGAGTTCATCACGCTGCTCGGTGGCGCGGCGGTGATGTGGCCGCTGGTGACGCGCGCGCAGCAGACCGAGCGTGTGCGGCGGATCGGCGTGCTGATGGGTCTTGTCGCCAGCGACCTAGAGGCTCAATCGCGCGTGGCCGCGTTCGAAAACGGCTTGCGGGAGCTGGGATGGGTCAAGGGACGCAACCTCTGGATCGAGTACCGCTGGGCCGGCGGCGGAGAAGATGTATTGCGCAACCACGCGGCGGAGCTGCTCGCCATGGCGCCCGACCTGATCTTGGCCAACAGCACGCCGGTGACGGCCGCGCTGCGGGAGCAGAGCCAGGTCGTGCCAATCGTGTTCACGCAGGTGACCGACCCGGTCGGCCAAGGCCTCGTGCCGAACCTGGCGCATCCGGGCGGCAATCTCACCGGCTTCACCAGCTTCGAGTTCTCGATCGGAACCAAATGGCTGCAGGCGCTCAAGCAGACCGCGCCGCACGTCACGCGGGTCGCGCTCGTCTTCAACCCGCACAGCGCGCCGTTCGCCGACCTGTTCCTGCGGCCGGTCGAGGCCGCGGCGCCCTCCTTCTCGGTGACGCCGATCGCGGCCACTGTGCGCTCTGCCGACGACCTCGATCGCGTGTTCGATGCGCTCGCGCGCGAAGCGAATGGGGGTCTGATAGTGCTGTCGGACCTTGGCATGACAAACCATCGCGATGCGCTCATCGCGCTGGCGGCGCACCACCGCGTGCCGGCGGTCTACCCGTTTCGTTACTTTGCCACGAGCGGAGGTCTGATGTCCTACGGCACCGACGTGGCCGAGGTCTTTCGGCGCGCCGCCGCCTATGTCGACCATATTCTCAGGGGCACCAGTCCGGGCGACCTTCCGGTGCAAGCGCCGACTAAGTATGACCTAGTCATCAACCTCAAGACTGCCAGGGCGCTCGGCCTGACTGTGCCGGAGAAGCTGCTCGCCATCGCCGACGAGGTGATCGAATGAAGAGGCGCGAGTTCATCGCGCTGCTCGGTGGCGCGGCAGTCGCATGGCCGCTCGCGGCACACGCGCAGCAGGGGCAGCGCGTGCGGCTCATCTGTATTTTAGAAGGGATATCGGCAGACACGCCGGGCGCCAAGACGCGCTATGCGGCATTTCTGGAAGGGCTCCAGCAATTGGGTTGGACGCCGGGGCGTAACGTGCAGATCGAGGTGCGCTATGCCGAAGGCGATGAAGCTGCAATACGAAAGTATGCAGCGGAACTCGTTGCGCTTGTTCCGGACGTGCTTGTGGTCGCGGGCGGCGCCCCCGCAGAGGCGGTGCTGAAAGTCACCCACACCATTCCATCGTGTTTGTCATCGTTCCCGACCCTGTGGGGTTTGGCTTCGTCGAGACCGTGTCGCAGCCGGGCGCCAACGCCACCGGCTTTATGATGTTTGAATACAACTTATGCGGAAAGTGGTTGGAACTGCTCAAGGAGATTGCGCCAAACGTTACGCACGCGGCAATTCTCCGCAATGCCGGCACTGCTGCCGGGATCGGCCAGTTCGCTGTCATTCAAGCTGTGGCGCCATTGGTCGGCATCGAGGTAAGTTCAATCGACTTGCGCGGGCCGGCCCAGATCGAACGCGCCATCGCGACCTTTGCGCAGAAGTCGAATGGAGGAATGATCCTGACGGCAAGTCCGACAGGAGCAGCCAATTTCAATTTGATCGTCGCAGCGGCCGCACGGTACAAGCTGCCAGCGGTCTACATTCAAAAAACTTTTGTTGCCGCTGGCGGATTGATCTCCTACGGGCCCGAACTTTTCGGACCAATTCCGACGCGCGGCAGACTATGTCAATCGTATATTAAAGGGCGCGAAACCTGCTGACCTGCCGGTGCAGCAGTCCACGCAAGTCGATCTCGTTATCAACCTCAAGACCGCGAAGGCGCTCGGCCTGGAAATTCCGCCGACCTTACTCGCCCGCGCCGACGAGGTGATCGAATGAAACAGCGCGAGTTCATCACGCTGCTCGGCGGCGCGGCGGTG
>DASYIN010000107.1:0-16685 GCA_035997505.1 Steroidobacteraceae bacterium
CGAGGGCCTGCTGCGGCACATAGAAGTCGACCAGGATCGGGTCGAGCGCCTGGAGTGTGACGACTGCGGTGCCGGCGTTGAGGTATTGACCGATGTCGACCTGACGGATGCCCAATCGCCCAGCGAAGGGCGCCTTGACAATCTTCTCCTCGATCAGCGCCTGCTGCGCGGCCACTTGTGCACGCGCCGATTTCAACGTCGACACGTCGGTGTCGATGTTGGCCTGGCTGATTGCCTGCGCGGCGAACTGTTCCTGGTCGCGCTTGTAGGTCTGCTCGGCGAGTTCGGCCGTTGCCTGCAATTGCTGCAGCTTGGCATAGTCGTCGTTGGGTTTGAGCCGCAGCAGCACCTTGCCGGCAGCAACGTCATTACCCGAATCAAAGGTAATTTCATCCACCACGCCCGAAGCCTGCGCGGACAGGTCGGCACCGCGCAAAGCACGCAGCGTCCCGGTCGATTGAATGAAGGGCTGCCAGTCCGAGGCAGCGGCTTCGATGGTTGATACGGTCTGCGGCGCGTGGGCGGCCGCATCCATGAATTTCTTGCCAAACGAGGCACCGATACGTTGCCAGCCAAATATCAAGCCCAGCACCACAATGACGGCGATCAGCATGATCACGATTGGCTTGATCATCGCTCTAGGTTTAGCGGTTTCCATGGTGCTCACAGAGGTTCCTTGCGCGAATCGAGTGTAGTGGCGGCAACGTCGGCTCGATTCCACCAGCCGCCGCCCAGCGCTTGAAATAAAGCTGCCGTATCCGCGTAGCGCTGCGCCTTGGCCTTGACCAGCGCCACCGCAGCCGTCTGATAGGTTTGTTCGGCGCTCAATACCTGCAGGTAGCTGGACGCGCCGCTTTTATACTGCACTTGAACCAATTTGAGACTCTCTGCGGCGGTTTGCTCCGCGAGAGATTGCGCCTCGAGCGCATCCGCGTCGCCTTTCAGCGCATGCAGGGTATCGGACACGTTTTGAAACGCCGTGATGACGGTGCCCCGGTAATTGGCGGCGGCTTCCTCTGCGGCGGCAACGGCGGCGCGGCGCTGGTGCAGCAGTTGGCCGCCCTTGAAAATCGGCTGCGTGGCTGACGCGGCCAGGCTCCAGACCACCGAAGCCGGGGAGAATACATTTGAAAAGCTGGTCGCTTCGCCGCCATAGCTGCCGGACAGCGTGATCTGCGGCAGCATATTGGCGGTCGCGACGCCGATTTGCGCCGTCGCTTGATGCAGCAGCGCGGAGAACTCGCGCACATCGGGGCGCTGCTCGACCAACTTCGAGGGCAGACTCAAGGGGAGCTCGCCCGGCAGCGTCAACGAGTCAAGCGTGAATTCGGCGCCGTCATAGTCCGCCGGCAAGGCGCCGGAGTACGCAGCCAGCAGATTTCTCTGTTGCGCGAGCTGGGTGCGCAGGACGGGAAGGGCGGCGAGCGTGCTCTGCAGAACGGCCTGCTGCTGCAGTACGTCGGCGCGCGATGCGCCGCCGACGGTGAGTCGGCGCTGAGTGATGTCGAGCTGCTTGCGCTGTGAATCCGCGATGTCCTGGGTTGCCGCCATTTGCGCTCGCAACGACGCCTCGGTGATCGCGGCGGTGACCAGGTTCGCGGTGAGGCTCAGGTACGCGGCCTCCAATGCAAACCGTTCATACTCGGCTTGCGCGCCGAGCGATTCAACCTGGCGCCGGATGCCTCCGAAGGCATCCAACGTATAGGAGACATTGAGCGTCGCGTTGTTGAGCGTGTAGATAATGGACGGGACCGGCGCACCAAGTGAGGCGCCGGGGACCTTTTGGCGCTGCACGCCGGCTTGTCCTGAAACGCTCGGATAGTAGCTGCCGCGTTCCGCCGCCAGTGTTTCATTGGCCTGGCGCAGTGCCGCCGCCGCTGCTTCGAGCGTCGGGCTGTTCGCCATGGCGCGTTCGATCAAGGCATTAAGGGGCTCGGACTGAAACAGCGTCCACCACTGGCCCGGTATGTCCTGACCGTCTGCAAAATGTTGAGCGGGCAGCCCGGGAGATTGCCCCGTCCCGAGCTCCGACGGTATCGCCCCGGGCGGCGCAAAACCCGACGTATGCGGGGCTTCTGGTGCCTTGAAATTCGGGCCCACGGCGCATGCGGCCAGACACGCTATGGCAGCCGTACATCCGAGGTAAGTCGCACGAATCATTTTGTGGGCCGTCACCGCGGTGAAAAAACGTCGATTACATACTGTCGAGACGCGATCGACCAGTCCGCTGAGCAAAAACTGCCGCATCGCAGCATTATTATTTGCGCAGTATATATTCACTTGATAAACTATAATGTAGTAAATAGTTAGTATGCAAATGAATAATTCCCCCTCGCAATTCGAGCTGATGGAGGCGAATCTCCAAAACCTCAAGCAGCGAATGCCCGACCTGCCCGTTTCCGGCATTTTGTTGTGCCGCCTGGTGCTGCATATCGGCCGCGAGATGGCCGCGAAGTTCGAGCAGCAGATCAAACCCTTTGGCCTGAACGAAGCGGAGTTTCGGGTGCTGAGCACCCTGTTTTCGCAACCGGATGGGACCGCTCATCCCAGCGATCTGTGCGTGCGGGCCTCGCAGAGCCCGGCCAACATGTCGCGCATCAGCGATGAGCTGTTTGACCGGGGCCTCATCACGCGCGTGTCGAGCGTTCACGATCGACGGCGCATGGTGTTGCGCATCACCGATGAGGGAGAGGAATTCGTCCGCACACTGTTGCCGAAGTTGCATGTGCCTTTGCGCAAGCTGCTGCGGGATTTTCCGGAGGCAGAGCAGCGACAGCTGGTGGCGCAATTGAAGCGGCTCGGCACTGAATTGGATCATATGAACGTGCCGGACCTCACGGAGCCCGCGCTGTGAAGGCAGGCCGGGCTCTTTTGACGCTGGCGTTTGCGGTGCTCGTGGGTTGTGCAGGATTGCCGCCGAAGCACTCGGCCCTGCGTTTATCCGATGCCGCGCCGCTCGATGGCTTGGACGCAGCAGGCGGCGGAAATTGGCCGGCACCGGAATGGTGGAAGCGCTACCAGGATTCCACCCTGGATCAGCTGATCGAACTGGGAGGCGCGAATTCGCCAAGCTTGGCGACTGCTCACGCGCGCTATGACTCCGCCCGGCAATCCGTTCGCCTCGCCGCGGCGGAATCGGGCGCGCATGTGGAAGCCAATGCCGATGGCAACCGGCAGCGACTCAGCGACAACGGCTTATTCCCGCCGCAGCTGCTCGGATTTACTTGGTACAACCAGTTCGATTTGGGCCTGCAGGCCAGCTACACCTTCGACTGGTGGGGTAAGCAGCGCGATGCGGTGGAGTCGGCCATGGATCAAGCGCATGCGGCGCAAGCGGATCGCAGTGCTGCGGCCTTGATGCTCGCCAGCTCCATTGCCGACGCCTACTTCGGCTGGCAATCCGATCAAAATCGGCTGCTGCTCGCGAAGGATAAGGAAGCCGCGGTGGAGTCGGTCGCAAGGGTGAGCGGTGCCCGCGTGCGCGCCGACCTCGACTCGGAGGATGAGCTGAACAATTCGGATCTCGCCTTGGCGGCGGCACGCGAGCAGATTGCCGCCCTGGAAGGATCCGCGAAACTGCGCGTGGTGGCGATCGCAGCGTTGGTCGGCCGCTCCATCGGCGAGCTGCCGCCGCTGACGGTCAAGCCGTTGCCCTCGATCCCGGGTGCACTGCCCGACGATGTCAAAATCGACTTGATTGCCCGGCGCGCCGACATCACTGCCAGCCGTTGGCGCGTGGAGGCGGCAGAAAAAAGCCTCGCTTCGGCGCGCGCGGATTTCTTTCCCGACGTGACAGTGAACGCGCTGCTCGGGGTGTCGAGTCTGGATGTGGGCAAGCTGCTCGAATACGGCAGCCGTGTGCCCCAGGTCAGCGCGGCCATTCATCTGCCCATATTTGATGGGGGTCGGCTCAAGGCACGCTACGGCGGCGCGCAAGCGGCGATCGACTCGGCCGTCTCCAGCTACCAGGACACGGTGGTAAGCGCGGCACGCGATGTTGCCACGCAGGCCACCACACGCGCCCAGCTAGAGGCAGAGCGCCTGCAGCGTGCGAAACAGGTCGAGGCAGCGCTGCGGATGACGCACACCGCCGCCGCCCGGGTGCGCCAGGGGATCACGGATGCCCGCAGTGAATTGATGGCTACCGAGTCCTGGCTGGATCAGCGGGATGCGTTGATGCAGCTCGATTCCGCGGCACTGTCCACCGACATTGCCCTGCAGCGGGCCCTGGGCGGCGGCTATGAAAGCCCCCAGAAACTCGCCAATTCCTCTTCAACCACAGCAGCACCATGAACGCAAACATAGAACCGGCAGCGGCAGCTCCTCCTAACGGCAAGCGGCGCAGGATTTTGCTGCTCATCGCGGCAATATTCATCGGCATCGGCGTTCTGTGGGCCGTCTACTGGGTACTGGTGCTTTCGAAGCGCGAGAAAACGGATGATGCCTACGTGAATGGAAATCGCGTGGTGATTTCCGCGCAGGTATCCGGCACCGTCATTGCGGTATTGGCGGATGACACGCAGCTGGTCAACGCCGGTCAAGTGCTGGTAAAGCTCGATCCCACCGATGCGCAGACCGCTTTGAGCCGCGCCGCCAGCGCATTGGCGCAAACCGTGCGCCAAGTGCGTCAACAAAAAGCAACCGCGGGACAATACGACTCGGAAATAGAATCCCGCAGGCTGGAATTGTCGCGGGCTGAAATCGACCTGTCGAAGCGACAGCCATTGATCGCGGATCACGCCATCGCCGGCGAAGAAGTACGCCATGCAGAGGAAAGCGTCAAAATGGCGCAAGCCGCGCTGCGGCAGGCCGAGCGCCAATCGCAATCGGCGCATGCGCTGGTCGACGGCACTCCGGTGGAAGGTAATCCTGCGGTGCTGCAGGCCAAGGACGCGTATCGCGACGCGTGGATCGCCGCGCAACGCAACGCCGTGGTCGCGCCGGTGACCGGCTACGTGGCCGAGCGCAGCGTGCAGCTCGGGCAACACATTCAGGCAGGCGAAGCGCTCATGACGGTCATACCGCTGCACTCCCTCTGGGTGGATGCCAACTTCAAGGAAGTGCAGCTGCGAAACTTGCGCATCGGGCAGAAGACCGAGGTGCGCAGCGATTTATACGGCGGCTCCTTCATATTTCACGGGCATGTGCAGGGCATGTCAGCCGGTACCGGCGCGGCGTTTTCCTTGTTGCCGCCGCAAAACGCCTCCGGAAACTGGATCAAGGTGGTGCAGCGGGTACCGGTGAGAATTCTGATCGACGACAACGACCTCAAGACATCGCCGCTACGCGTCGGACTGTCGGCGACCGTGACGGTCGACACGACAACTCGCGACGGGCCGGTATTGGCGCAGCAGGCCGGGGACAAGCCGGTGGGAGATACGCAGGTCTACACACAGGATCTCGACAAGGCCAACGCCGAAGCCGACGCGGTGGTCCAAAGAAATCTCGGCAACGATCATTAGCCGGGCGGATTTGAATGGCTGAAGCGCCGCAGCCGGCGATGCCCGGCGAATACCCACCGTTGCACGGCGGCAAGCTGTTCTTTCTCACCGTCGCGATAGCGACGGCCTCGTTCATGGAGATCCTTGACATGACCATTGTCAATGTCTCCGTGCCCTCGATTTCCGGGAGCCTCGGCGTCACGCCGTCGGAAGGCACCTGGGCCGTCAGTTCGTACATGCTTGCCGCCGCCATCATGCAGCCGCTTTCCGGATGGATCGCGCGGCGCTTCGGCGAAGTCAGGACCTTTGTCACGTCGATCGTGCTCTTCATGGTCTTCTCGGCGGTTTGCGGAGTCGCCAACAGTCTCCCCATGCTCGTGGTGGCGCGCCTCATCCAGGGATTCGTCTCAGGGCCCATGATGTCGGTCGCGCAGGCAATATTGCTGCGCAATTATCCCATCGAGAAGCGCGGCCTCGCGCTGGGTCTCTGGTCCATGGTCATCATGATTGCCCCGATATTCGGTCCCATCATCGGCGGCTGGATCACCGACAATTTCTCCTGGCCGTGGCTCTTCTATATCAACTTGCCGGTCGGGGCGTTTTCGGCGATCGCGAGCTGGTCGATTTTGCGTCATCGCGAGTCGAATACGGTCAAGCTGCCGATCGACGTCATCGGTCTCGCGTTGTTGGTCATAGGCGTCGGCAGCCTCCAGTTCATGCTGGACAACGGCAACGAAAAGGATTGGTTCAACTCGCCGGTGATCTTGGCGTCAGGCGTTGCGGCGATCATCGCCATCTCATTCTTCATCCCGTGGGAACTCACCGACAAACATCCGGTCGTCGACCTGCATTTGTTCGGCAAGCGCAATTTTCGCGTTGGCACCGGCACCCTGGCCGTGGCGTTTTTTGCTTTCTCAGGGATCAACGTCATATTTCCGCTGTGGCTGCAAACCACTGTGGGCTACACCGCCACCTGGGCGGGATTGGCGGTGGCACCGGTTGGACTCTTGGGTCTGGTGATTGCGCCCATCGTCGGCCGTAACATGATGCGCTTGAACCTGAGACTCGCCGCCAGCTTTGCATTCTGCATATTCGGCTTTGCGGTTTTTTGGACCGCGACGCTGAATGAAAACGCGACGTTCTTGCAATTCGCCACGCCGCGGTTCGTACAGGGCTTGGGGATGGCATTTTTCTTCCTGCCGCTCAATCAGATTCTCATGTCCGGCGTTGCCCCGAATGAACTGGCGTCCGCTTCCGGCGTCAGCAACTTCCTCCGCACCATGTCGGGGAGTTTTTCAACCGCCGTCACGGTATGGATTTGGAATCGACGCACCGATTACCATCATTCCGTGCTTGCCGAGCACATCCGCACCGCGGCGCATCCCTGGGCGCAATACAAGGCGCAACTGCAGGCCCACGGCGTCAACGCCGCCGGTGCCCCGGAGTTCGTGAATCAGGTAATTACCAGCCAATCATCGACGCTGGCAGTCAACGACGTGTTCAACATGGTGGCTGTCATCTTTATCGCCCTGGTACCGCTCATCTGGTTTGCCAAGCCGCCGTTCGGTGCGCGGGCGGCGAATCGGGCACGCTGAATCGGGGCGGAATACCGTGTAGGATAAATGCGGTGAGTTCACCGTATATCGTGGCCGTCGGGGGTACGCTGCGTCCAAATTCCTCGACGGAATGGGCCATGCGCCACGTGCTCAATGCCGCACAACGCATCGGCGCCCGCATCAATCTGATCAGCGGGCCGCTGCTGCAGTTGCCGCTATACCAGCCGGAGAATCCTGAGCGCGGAGAAAGCGCGCGCTTTCTAGTGGCGGAACTCGCCCTGGCTGATGGGATCATTATCGGTTCGCCGGGATACCATGGCAGCATCTCCGGTCTGGTCAAGAACGCGCTCGACTATGCCGAGGATCTGCGCACCGACGCGCGGCCGTACTTCAGCGGGCGGGCTGTGGGATGCATCGCCACCGCCGGCGGATGGCCCGGTGCAATCAATACCTTGAGCGCCTTGCGGGACATCGTGCACGCGTTGCGCGGCTGGCCTACGCCGCTCGGTGCTGCGATTAATTCGGCTGAAAATGTTTTTGACGAGGATGGCCATTGCCTGATCCCGAGAGTGGGACAGGTGCTCGACCTGATGGCCGAGGAAGTAATGAGCTTCGCGCGAGCGGCGTCACGGTAGCGGACGACGGCGCTTTCGCCGCCGTCCGCGGATCGCCTTAAACCCGAGACCTTCCGTTCAACAGGAACGTTACGATCGCCCCGATGAGGAAGACTACAAAGAGAACTTTCGCGATGCCCGCAGCGCCCGCGGCGATTCCGCCGAAGCCGAACAGTGCTGCAATCAGGGCAATGACCAAGAACACGACGGCATAATGAAGCATGGTGATTCCTTAAGGCCCAACGCCTAATTGTGACGCATGAACGATACGAGCCCCCTCGAAGAAAAAGTAGGGCCGCTGCCCCAGGCATGGCGTGGGATTGCGCCTACTTGGTCTTGATTCCCATGTCGGCTGCAATCGCCGTAATCGCCTTGAGATGCGATCTGACTGTCGGCAGAGTCGCCGTTGCAAATGCCTTGGCATCCGCGTCCTGACCTGAACTGATCTCCTTGCGGAACAGCGCGATGGTTTGACGATGCGCGCTGATCTGTCCTTTGACGTACGACTTGTCGAAGGCATCGCCCGACAGAACATTGAGCTTGGTCTTGGATGCCATCTGGCCCACGCTGGGACTGCTCGGCAGCGTGATGTCCTTCGACGAGGCAAGCGCCTTCAGTTTCTCATTTGCGGCCGAGTGGTCCTTGACCATCATGGCGCCGAAATCCTTGACCGGTTGGCTAGTGCCCTTGTCCTGCGCGAGCTGGCCGGCCTCGACTTCGGCAATACCGCCTTCCGCGGCATTTTTGTAGAAGGATGCGTCGGGATTCGACGCGGCGAAGGCCAATGCCGGCAACCCCAGCATCAGCACGAAGAATGAAAGTTTCATCTTGGTCTCCTAAATGGATAAAGAGTGGCAGCAGTGTCTGCTGCGCGGATCTTTTCGTAATTGCAAAGGCGGTACGAGTCGTGTGCGGCGCGACTCAGCGTAGGAAAACGGCGCGGCGCGAGACTTGATGCCTGCGCGAAAATTCCAGTGGAAAACGCCCCGCAAATATAACGTTATGTAAATTAACAATTTTTTTCGCCGCCCGACGCGCGCCGAGGCCGGCAAAATGCGTTGCTCGACCCGCATCACACTCGCGGCATGAACTGCGTCGCAGATTACGCAGACAAGCGGGGAGTCCTACACATCGTCGGCGTTCGTCCATGGTTTCGCACTGGTTGACCTGCTAAAAGCCATTCGCATGACGCTCAAAATAGCGCAAGACACGGAGAAGCCGAGTGGCAGCGCAGCTGAAGCTGCGCAAATGGCCATCGAGGCCGGGCTCATTTATGTTTCCGATACGGAGCCTGGTATCCGTCGCTTGCGCGTGGGCCGCGGCTTCCGTTACGTGACGCCGGAGAATCGCCGTCTCGCTGCGGAAAAGGATCTCAGGCGCATCGCGAGCCTTGCGATCCCGCCCGCGTATCGCGACGTTTGGATCACGATGAAACCGCGCGGACACCTCCAGGCCACAGGGCGGGATGCGCGCGGACGCAAACAGTACCGCTATCACTCAGAGTGGCGCGAGCTGCGCGACAGTGCCAAGTTCGAAAGGATGGTGGCCTTTGGCGAGCAGCTGTCGAAGTTGCGGCGCGTGCTGAAGCGCGACATGGGCTTGCCCGGATTGCCGCGCGAGAAAGTATTGGCTGTCGTGGTGAGTTTGTTGGATGCGACCCGAGTTCGCGTCGGCAATAGTGAGTACGCGCGCGACAACAAGAGTTTTGGCCTCACCACACTGCGCAACCGGCATGTCACTTTTATCCGGGATGGGCGCGCCGTCTTGAATTTTCGCGGCAAGGGCGGAGTGCAGCACGAAATCCTCATCGATGACAAGCGCATCGCGAAAATCGTACGCCGTTGCAAAGAGATCCCCGGCCAGCATTTGTTTCAATACATCAACGACGAGGGGCAGCGCTGCCCCATCGATTCCGGCCAGGTCAATGACTACCTGCGCGAGGCCATGGGCACCGATTTTACCGCCAAGGACTTTCGCACCTGGGGTGCCACCTTGCACGCCATTACGCTGCTGGCGAGAACGCCACTGCCCGTGTCTCCCAGCGAACATGCATTCAAGAAGGAAATCGCGGAAGTCGTGAAGCAAGTGGCCGCGGAGCTGCGCAATACGCCGGCAGTTTGCCGCAAGTCTTATATCAACCCCGCGGTCTTCGACAGCTGGCGGTCGGGCAGCATCCACGAGAGGATCGACGGAAAGCTCACAGTGGCCTCCGCACGCAAGGCTGAAACGTTGGTGCTTGGGTTTTTGCGGCAAGAAGCCAGGGGCGCCACGACACGCCGTCAAGGTTTCCTACAAAAAGTTGCAAATGCGGACGACAGACCGGCATGAGAGCGGAGCGCTATATGTTGCTCATGCTCAAACACCTCTCCGACCGCGGATGCCTGTTCTTATTGGTCCGCACGCATCATCACCTCGAGTATTACTTCAATCTGAGCGATACGCATCTCGCCGCCAATCAAAACTCTCCGGCACCTTTCCCTGTGTCCTACGGGCCGGCCAAGGTGATCGAATTGCGGCCGATCTGCCGGGCTCAGCCATCAACCGGAGCGTAAGGGCCGCCGATGAACATGGCGACCCTTCTCAAGAACACGGCGAATCTCCTGATGGGATTGAGCCTGGTCAAGTTGCTGGCCGGCGATCTTGGCGCGGAAATTCGCCACGATGCCGCCGCGGTGGGTGAGAGAACCCAAGCACTGGTCCAACGTTCGCGATACCGAGCGATAGGATCTGCTGCGGCGCTCGGACTCTTGGCTGGAATTTTCCTCGACCGGCGGCGACATCGGCCGCATGACAATCGATAGGACTATTCCTACATCCACTTAGGACGGCGGGCACTATTGCGCCAACAATGTTGACGTAGTGTGTGCGAAAACCAACTAGCCGGGGTGGCGATGGATCTGCATCTAAGTGTTTCCGGGGCGCTGACCGGCGATATGTTCATCGCCGCCATTCTCGACGCCTTCCCCCGTCATGAGGAGCTCGTGGTAGCCGCCATTGATGCGGTGGACGCGTCGCATCCAGTGGCCTGTGCGCTACTCACACACGCGGATGTCGAAGTGTCCGGTCGACGCTTCGAGATCGTGCCGTTCGAGAGATACTTCGGGCATATCCCGTTTGCCTTTTCGCGAGAGGCCCTCACGTGGGAAGCGGTGGAAGAATGGCTTCGAGCGGCGGAAATCAAACAGGCAGTGCGCGCGCACGCCGCGAAGTTGTTTGAGTTGATTGCCAAGGCCGAATCGGCCAGGGGCGCGCAGGATGCGGCGGGACTTCCGCCCTGGTATGTCACCTCACAGGTGGTCGGCGCGGCTGCCTTGATCGATGCGCTCGGCCCGGTGCGCTGGACAGTCTCCCCCGTACCGGCGGACGCAACGGCAACTCTGACCGCCGCGGCGATTCTCGATTACCTTTGTCCGCCGCGCATCCGCAGTCAGCCGCTGCCTCGAATGCGCTCATTGGCGCGCAGCGGGATCGGATTTGGCTCACCGCCTGCAGCCAATACCTACCTGCGCTTACTCTGCTTCGATGAAGGAAATGCGGCATTCACGGCGCCGGACATTTCGGCGCAGGTTCTGATGCCGGTTGGCGCCAGGACAGGCCAGCGTCCCGCTCAATAAGCGGCCTATTGGCGCATGCCGAAGCACGCGCACCGACGGCGCCCTGTACGCTCCACGCGCATCATGTGGGAGATCGCCCGCGATACCGTGTCCGAATGGATCAAGCACAACGCATCGAGTCTGGGTGCGGCGCTGTCCTTCTACACGCTGTTCTCCCTCGCGCCGATTCTGGTTATCGCGATGGCGGTGGCGGGCGCGCTGTTCGGCGCCCACGTTGCCGAGACGCACGTCCTGGAGCAGATGCGCGCCCTGCTCGGTGATGCCGGTGCCGCCGCCGTGCAGAGCCTTCTGTCCAATGCGCATCAGAGCGGCCTCAAAGGTGTTGCCGCAGCCGTAGGCATCGTCACGCTGTTGATCGGCGCTACCAGCGTCTTCGGCGAATTGCAAAATACGCTCGACCTCATCTGGAAGTCTCCGGATAAGGACTCAGTCGCGTGGTGGCGGATTCTGCGTTCGCGCATTTTGTCCGTGGGGCTCATTCTCGGGGTCGGCTTTCTCTTGATGGTATCGCTGATTATGAGTGCCGGCCTTGCGGCGCTGGGTGCGTGGCTGGGAAGCTTCATGGCGCAGTGGCAGGTGATATTGCCGGCACTGGATCTGATCTTCAGCTTAGGGCTGACCACGGTACTTTTTGCGATGATCTACAAGTATGTACCGCGCGAGAACATCGCCTGGGGCGACGTTTGGATCGGCGGGCTGGTCACCGCGTGCCTGTTCTCCGTTGGGAAATTGGTGATCGGACTGTACTTGGGTCGCAGTTCGTTGAATTCCGCCTATGGAGCGGCCGGCTCCATCATGGTACTTCTGTTATGGATCTACTACTCGGCGCAAATTTTTCTGCTGGGCGCCGAGTTCACCCATGTGTTTACCTACGCTTTAGGGTCCCGATCCGGCGACGAGCGGCTATAATCAGGCCCTCATATGAAGACAGATGAAATCAGGGAAGCGCTGAAGAAGCAGGCGCTCGACTATCACGAATTCCCGACGCCCGGGAAGCTCTCGATCACCGCCACCAAACAATTGCTGACTCAAAGCGACCTGGCGCTCGCTTATTCGCCGGGCGTCGCCGCTGCCTGCGAAGCCATCGTCGAGAATCCGCTGAACGCGTTTCGCTTTACGGGACGCGGCAATCTGGTCGGCGTGGTCAGCAACGGCACCGCGGTGCTCGGTTTGGGCGCAATAGGCCCTTTGGCCGCGAAGCCGGTAATGGAAGGCAAGGCGGTGCTGTTCAAGAAATTTGCGGGCATCGATGTATTCGACATTGAGATCGAGCAGCGCGATCCGCAGATGCTGATTGAGATCATCGCGTCGCTCGAGCCCACTTTTGGGGCGATCAACCTGGAGGATATCAAGGCTCCCGAGTGCTTCGTCGTCGAGCGGGAATTGCGCCGCCGCATGAAAATCCCCGTATTCCACGACGATCAGCATGGAACCGCCATCATTGTCGGCGCCGCGTGCATCAACGGTCTGCAGGTTGTCGGCAAGGATATTGCGCAGGTAAAAATGGTCGTGAGCGGCGCCGGTGCCGCGGCTTTGGCCTGCGTCGACCTCATGCTGGATCTCGGTCTTAAGCGCGAGAACGTCTGGCTGAGCGACCTTGCGGGCGTCGTCTATCAGGGCCGGCAGGAACTCATGGATCCGGAAAAGGCGCGTTTTGCGCAACCCACCGCCGCCCGCACGCTCGCCGAGATTATCGATGGCGCGGACGTCTTCCTGGGATTGAGCGCCGGCGGAGTATTGACGCCCGACATGGTACGCCGGATGGCGCCGAGACCGTTGATTCTGGCGCTTGCGAATCCGACGCCGGAAATATTGCCGGAGGAGGTCAGGGCGGTGCGCGACGACGCCGTGATTGCCACGGGCCGCAGCGACTATCCGAATCAGGTCAACAACGTGCTGTGTTTCCCGTTCATTTTCCGCGGCGCGCTGGATGTGGGCGCCACGACCATCACCCGCCCGATGGAAATTGCCGCGGTACATGCGATTGCGCAACTCGCGCGGCAGGAACAAAGCGATATCGTGGCGGCTGCCTATGGCGGCATCGAAGATCTCGCCTTTGGGCCCGATTACCTGATTCCAAAGCCTTTTGACCCGCGTTTGATAGTCAAAATTGCTCCCGCGGTCGCGGCGGCAGCGATGCAATCGGGGGTGGCGACTCGCCCGATCCATGATTTGGCGGCCTACCGCCAGCGGCTTTTGCAGTTTGTGTATCACAGCGGCACGCTCATGCAGCCGCTGTTCGACGCGGCTCGTCAGATCGCGCCGGAACGCAGCCGCATCGTGTATGCGGAGGGTGAGGATGAGCGCGTGCTGCGCGCCGTGCAGATCGTGGTGGATGAGAAGCTGGCCACTCCCATTCTGGTCGGCCGGCCCGCGGTCATCGAGCGGGCGCTGAAGCGCCATGGACTGCGACTGCGCGTGGGTGAGAACGTCACGGTCGTCAATCCGGAGCAGGATGAGCGATTTCGGGAGTATTGGCAGACATACCAAAGCATGACGGAGCGGGCAGGCGTGACCGCGCAATACGCGCGCCTGGAAATGCGCCGCCGCACCACGCTCATTGCGGCCATGCTCCTGAAAAAGGGCGAGGCGGATGGTTTGCTCTGCGGCACGATCAGCACCACGGGCCGGCACCTGCATTACATAGACCAAGTGCTAGGACATCGCCCGGGGGCCAGCGTCTACGGCACGATGACCGGCGTGATCCTCCCGGGCCGCCAGGTGTTCATGGTCGATACGCACGTTAATCTTGATCCGACGGCGGAACAGCTCATGGAACTGACGCGGCTCGCAGCGGACCAATTGTCGGCATTTGGCCTCGTGCCCAAAGTCGCGCTGCTGTCGCACTCGAATTTTGGATCGAGCAATGCTCCGTCGGCCGCGAAGATGCGCGCCGTCCTGGCGCTGCTGCGAGAACGAATGCCGGAACTCGAGGTGGACGGGGAAATGCATGGCGATTGTGCTCTGAATGAATCGGCGCGGCGCGCCGTCTTGGAGACGAGCACGCTGCACGGCACGGCAAATTTATTGGTATGCCCGAATCTGGACAGTGCCAGTATTGCGTACAACCTGCTCAAGTCCGCCGCCGGGCATAACGTCGCCGTGGGTCCCATTCTGCTGGGCTGCGCCGCGGCCGCGCATATCCTCACTCCGGCCGCGACCGTGCGCCGACTGGTCAACATGACCGCGGTCACGGTGATGGATGCCAACAGGGCAACCAGCGCGAGAAAGTAGCGGATGGATTCAACCGCTGCGCGGTTGGTCAACGGCTGCCGGGGTGAGCCGTTGAACCGAAGCAGGGTTCACCGGGTCTATTGCGCTATGGCATCCAACTTGGTATGCCGTGGGTTGCGAAGGCCCGACTGGTACATACGAGGATATTTGCCATGCAACGCAATAAACGGTTTCTGACCGGCGCCGCGATCGCTGCGCTTGTCGCCTGGACGGGAAGCACCGCGAGTTTTGCCGGCGATGCGCCCGCCAGCGAGCCGACCGCGGCCACCTGGGAACATCATCAGACTCAGTTGACCTACTGGGGCATCACGACTCTGTACAGCTGCGACGGCCTGGAAAGCAACATCCGCTCGCTGTTGCTGCATCTCGGCGCCCGCAAGGATGCGAAGGTCGACGCACGCGGCTGTCCGCACGGAAGCAGCGTGCCAGGCCGCAATGCCATCGTGGCACTGGATTTTTATTCCCTGGCACCCAGCGATGCGAATAGCCCAAACGCCGTCCAAGCTCATTGGACGCCCGTGGCGGTGAGCCCAACACATCCTTACTTCATGGCGCACGGCGACTGCGAGCTTATCCATGAAATGAAGGACATCATCTCGAAGAATTTCAGCCTGCGCGACTTGAACTATCGCACCGACTGCGTGCCTCACCAGGTCAACATCGATGACTTTGGCATCAAGGCGCAAGCTCTCAAGGCGCTGCCGGCCGTGGCGAACGCTTCCGGAAGCTGAACCAGAGAGCTAGCGGGGATAGGCGCGACTCTTCCAACTCGCGCCTTTGCCCCGCCAGTAGTTCAACGCCGAGGCGATTGTCGCGGCCATGTAAAAAACGGCGATCAGAGGCAATGCCAGTGCCCAGAGCCTGTTGCGTCGGTAGCGGGCCAGAGTGGGTATGTAGCTTAACGCCGCCAGTAGACAGGCAGCCGCAGCGCAACCAAACCGCCAGCCACTGCCAAAAACCATCTCCCAGGGAGGCACGAGCCATATGATGGTCAGGGCGGCGATCGTCCCGAGCAGCAGCACGGGTGAATAGCGTAGTTGGGTAAACGCGGTTCGGGAGATCATGCGCCAGATATCCACAAAATTCGGATAGCGGCGAATCGACGCGGCAAGCTCGGAGTGAGCCAGGAAAATAGGGCCGCCGAGTTTTACTTGGCTGGCCAATGCCACATCATCGATCAGGGCGTCCTTGATCGCGGCTACGCCGCCGATGCGATCGAGCGCTGCGCGGCGTATCAGGACGGTTCCGCCGGCCGCGGCGGCGACCGATGAACGCGGGTTGTTCACCTTCGCAAATGGATACAACATTTGGAAGAAATAGACGAACGCAGGAACCAGCAGCCGCTCCGCAACGCTCTCGCAGTTGAGCCGCACCATTTCACTGACCATGTCGAGCTGCGCGTGCAGCAGGGTCGCAAGCAACGAAGCAAGGTGCGCCGGCTGGTGCACGATATCGGCATCGGTGAACAGCACGATGGGCGAACGGCTCGCCGCCACACCCTCGTGCAATGCCCAAAGCTTCCCAGACCAGCCGGGCGGCTTCGAATCCAAGCGGATCACCTCAAGGTTGGGCGCTTCGCCGGCCAGCGCCGCGGTACCGTCGGTGGAGTTGTCATCAATCAAAAGTACGCGGAATTTGCCGGCATAGTCCTGCCTGAGCAACGAGGCGATCGCCGCCTGAATCGTCTCTGCCTCATCGCGCGCCGGAACGATGATATCGACTTCAGGAAGCTCCTGCGGCACAGCTCTCGATAGCTGTGGCCGCGAGCGCCAGAAGGAACCGTGCGCGAAGAATAAATAACTCCACGCGCACAATGACAGCAGCGCAAGCATCGGCCTGCTCGACTAGATCGGCTCTTCCAGCGACTTGGCCAACGGCGTGAATAGTTTGGGCCCCGAGGCAGTCATGTGCCAGCAATCCTCCAAGCGAATGCCGAATTCACCGGGTATGTAAATCCCCGGCTCGTCCGAGAAACACATGCCGGCCTGCAGCGGCGTGGCATCTCCGTGCACGAGGTAGGGAGGCTCATGTCCATCCAAGCCAATGCCATGTCCGGTTCGGTGAGAGAGGCCGGGCAAATGATAACCGGGACCCCAGCCCTCGGTTTCGTAGTACTTGCGAACCGCATCGTCGATGCCGCCGACCGGCGCATCGAGTTTTGCGGTTTCCAACGCGAGTTCCTGGCCGCGCTTGACGGTGTTCCAAACCTTGCGCTGGCGCGCATTG
>DASYIN010000108.1:0-3760 GCA_035997505.1 Steroidobacteraceae bacterium
CCGAACATCGCAAGCAGGGCTGGGAGCCGCAAGCGCCGGTGGACCTGACGCAGTTCGCGCAGGGAATCTCCGTAGGTCAGGTTGCGCGCAGCGCTACCTGACCTCTCCTTCGGTTCAGGCAGCGACTACGCGGCAACTTGACGTACGTTCTGCACGCCCTCGTGCTCAAGCAGCCACTGCTTGCGCGCCAAGCCTCCGCCGTATCCGGTAAGCGAAGCGTCAGCGCCGATCACTCGATGGCACGGTACCACGATGCCCACGGGGTTGGCGCCATTGGCCATGCCGACGGCGCGGACTGCCTTGGGTCGGTCAATCTGCCTTGCGAGCGCGCCGTAGCTCACGGTCTGGCCCACCGGAATCCGCCGCAGGGCGCTCCACACCTCGCGCTGAAACGGCGTTCCGCGCGTCTCCACCGGAATGGCATCGATCGCCGACAGATCGCCGGCGAAATAGGCGTCGAGCCGCTGCCGGACGGACGAGGGTCGATCCCGGTCGACCCACTGAACGACATCGACGCCGTAATGCAGCCGCAATAGCTCGCGCATGCGACGGTCGTAATCCTCCCAATCCAGGGCGCGCAGCCGGTCTTGCGCGTCGGTGAGAAGAATCAACGTGCCGACGGCAGTGGGCATACGTTCGCGCTGGAAGATAAGGGTTGGCATGGCATGGGTCTCCTTTGTACGAATCAGTGACATGTTGTCCCGTTAGGCGCGCCTTTGCTCGCGGTTTTCGGACCCGTTCATGCGTCGCGCAGCGCCGATAAATCGGTAGCAGATGATCGCGTCCGAAAACCGCGAGACACCGGGGTGCGCTCACGGCTAATATGGGCCATGGATCTCGATGACGACGCCTGCTACCGTGCTCTTTCTACTCGCGACGCCCGCTTCGACGGGCGCTTGTTCGTCGGCGTAAAGACGACCGGTATCTACTGTCGCCCGATTTGTCCGGCGCGCACTCCCAAACGCGAGAATGTCACATTCCATCCGTCGGCAGCCGCGGCGCAGGCCGCGGGTTTCCGACCCTGTCTGCGCTGCCGTCCGGAGACCGCGCCGGATCTGGCGGCCTGGCGTGGAACTTCCAACACGGTGACGCGAGCCTTGTCGCTGATCGAGATGGGCGCGCTCGATGAAGTCGACGTCGCGGCGCTGGCCGAACGTCTCGGCCTGGGAGAGCGGCAACTGCGCCGCTTATTTCACCGTCACCTCGGCGCCTCGCCGATCGCCGTCGCCCAGACGCGGCGCGTCCTGTTGGCCAAGCAGCTGATCCACGAGACTCGGCTGCCGATGACGGAAGTCGCCCTGGCCGCAGGGTTCGGCAGCATCCGTCGCTTCAACGAAACGTTCCGGCAACTGTTCGGCCGCCCGCCGGGTGCGCTACGGCGCAGCAGCGCCGCCGAGGTATCTTCCGGACCGAACGGTGAGATCTCCATCCTGCTGCGCTATCGGCCGCCGTACGATTGGCCCGCGATGCTATCGTACTTGAAGCTGCGTGCCATTCCCGGCGTCGAAGTGGTCTCCGGCGAGAGCTACGCACGCACCATCGAGATCGACGGCGTCCATGGCATCGTTTCGGTGCAGCCCGGCGAGGGCAACGCACTGCGGGTTGCCGTCCAGTTCCCCAAGCTTGCCGCGCTTCCCGCCATCATCGCTCGGCTCAGACGGGTGTTCGATCTCGCCGCCGATCCGCAGGCGATCGGTGCGCAATTGGCCGTGGATCCGACGCTCGCCCCGTTGGTTGCGGCACGGCCCGGGCTACGCGTGCCGGGCGCGTGGGACGGTTTCGAGCTCGCCATCCGCGCGGTGCTCGGCCAACAGATCACCGTGACCGCCGCAATCGGCTTGGCCGGCAAGCTGGTGGCCCGGCATGGCGAGCCGCTCGCCGGCGCCAGCAGCGGGCGGAGCGGGCTCACCCACGTCTTTCCCCGTCCGCAACGTTTGGCCGGCGTCGATCTCTCGGTGCTGGGCATGCCGCGAGCACGCGCCGCTGCCCTTTCATCCCTGGCCGCGGCCGTTGCGGCAGATCCGCAAATATTCGGCGCCAGACGCAGCCTCGACGAGGCGATCGCACAATTGCGCGCGCTCTCCGGCGTCGGCGAGTGGACCGCTCAATACATCGCCATGCGCGAACTGCGTGAACCGGATGCCTTTCCCGCTGCCGATATTGGTCTGATGCGGGCGATGATCGACACCGACGGCCGGCGGCCGAGCCCGCGGCAACTGCTCGCTTTGGCCGAACGCTGGCGGCCATGGCGCGCCTACGCCGCGCAACACCTGTGGGCCTCGCACGGCGCAGTCGCCCTCTAACGGTCGTCGCAAAACTACTGCGCTCGCTACGTTTTTCAATAAACCCGAGGAGCCTGTCGACTACCGCGTTACCCAAGGTGAATTTCCCACTTTTATTTTGACTTGCGGCCTCGGTCTTGATTTGCCGGGCATTTCACATGTTAGAACTGGCAAGGCATTGAGCCGATTCGATTTCGACACTCCTCAGCACCCGCCCAAAGGAAGCCTCGCTCTCTCTGCGCCGATCGCGAAGGGCGATGTTCTTCGCGGCAACAAAACCGGCCGGCTTGCGCCATTGCCGCAATAATGTCAAAATTGACAATCATTCCGGGAGACGACCGCCGTGGCCAAGCAACCGCCGAGCAGCGTACTGCGCAAGGAACTGCGCGAGAAAATCCTTGAGCGGATCGAGCTTATGCAACTGACTCAAGCCGATGCCGCGGAACGGCTCGGCATTTCGCCCGCACAGATGAGCCGGCTGATGGGGAGGCAGGACATATTCAGTCTCGACCGGCTGGTGGATTTGGCCACAGGCATCGGGTTGACGGTACGAATGAGCGCGACGCGCTCGTATCAGAGCGCCTAACCTCCGACGCCGGCAAGAAACTTACGATCGAGCCGGCAGCCACGGACCACGCAGCATAACTAAGTCGTCCGGCCGCTAGTTTGTCCGCCGGCGCTCGCGCTTGCTTGTGGGCGCGGTCCCAACAAGTCATCGATCAGCCTCGCCAGCTCCACCGGGTCGGCAGGCTTCGCCACATATCGATCGAATCCTGCGTCGATCGCCGCTGCGCGATGGAGCCTCTGCGTAAACGCTGACAATGCTACCGCGGGTGTGCGCGCTTTACCTTGGTCTTGCTCGATTTTGCGCAGCGCGCGAATGAATTCGTAGCCATCCATTTCCGGCATTGCGATGTCGGAAAGCACGACGCTCGGCTGCTCCGCTTTCCAACTCGCCAAGCCCTCGGCGCCTGACGATACCTGCGTAACCCGCGCACCCGTCAACTCCAGTGCCGCCTGCAGTAACTCGCGAATGGCTGAGTCATCATCGATCAGCAAAAGGCTTAACCCGTCCAGCCGAGGGTATTTGCGTAAGTTTGGCGCAGTCATTCTAGATTTTACCGACCTGATATGAGGTGGGTAAGGGGCACGGGGGATTTCCCTAAAGCTGCGACGCAATATTCAAGCCACTGCAACGCGACTAGCTGAACGGCATGAAACCTGCATGGTTCCGAAACAGGAACAGCGTTCACCGATACGTCATCACTCGGCAATATCAACGAGAGGTAGCCATTGGACGATGCGGAGCAGTACCGGATAACACTTGCGCATGGCGCAGACTACCTCTACGCCAGACGTGAGGAGATCACGGCCGCATGGCTATCCGGTTTACGCAGTAATCCGCAGATTCCGACCGCCCACGAGCTGACGCGTAAGCAACTTGCCGATCACCTACCCCGGCTTTACGAGGAACGGTG
>DASYIN010000109.1:0-5333 GCA_035997505.1 Steroidobacteraceae bacterium
TCGCATGGTCCGGGACCTTCCATTCGATCGCCAATCGGCTGCTGCGCGAGTACGCCGACAATATCGGCCTCGATCCGTCATTTACCGTTCTTGACCGCGCCGATGCGGCGGACCGCCTCAACTTCGTTCGCAATGAACTCAGCCTGACTACGACTGAGGCGCGGTTTCCACGCAAGGACACCTGCCTCGCCATTTATTCGTATCGCGTCAATACCCGGCTGTCGCTCAAACAGACGCTCGAGGAGCAATTTCCCTGGTGCAAGGAGTGGGAAGCTGACCTGACGCGTCTATATCGGGAATACGTGGCGCGCAAACAGAAGATTCGCGCCCTGGATTTCGACGATTTGCTGCTGTATTGGCATGTGATGATGCAAACGCCGGCGCTGGCGCAAAGCTTGTCCAAGAACTTCGATCACGTGCTGGTCGATGAATACCAAGACACCAGCAGCTTGCAGGGCGATATCGTCGTTGCGCTCAAGCCCGACGGCAAGGGCATTACGGTGGTGGGCGACGATGCGCAGGCGATTTACTCGTTTCGCGCCGCCGCGGTGGACAATATCTTGGGCTTCGCCGATCGCTACAAGCCGAAGGCTGAAATCGTCGTGCTGTCGCAGAATTACCGATCGACGCAGCAAATATTGGATTCCGCTAATGCACTGATGGCCGACGGCGCGCGCCAGCACCGCAAGACGTTGCTCGGCATGCGCCAATCGGCACAGAAACCTTTCTATGTGGCATTGGACGATGTGCAAGCTCAGGCCGAGTACATCTGCGGCAAGATTCTGCACACGCGCGAAATCGGCGGCTCGTTGAAGCGTCACGCGATACTGTTCCGCAGCTCGCATCACAGCGACGTGCTGGAAGTCGAACTATCCAAGAAGAATATTCCGTTCGTGAAATACGGCGGACTCAAATTTTTGGAAGCGTCGCATGTCAAGGACATGATGTGTGTGCTGCGCTGGGCGGATAATCCGCGCAATTCCGTGGCGGGCTTCCGCGTTTTGAAGCTGCAGCCGGGCTTCGGTCCTGCGAATGCAAAAGCGGCGCTGGAACATTTCGAGGCGCGTGGTTTCGAGGCCAAGTCTCTGGCGGATTTCGACGCGCCGCAACCGGTCAAGATGGAATGGAAGCGCTTTTGCGCCTTGTACGAAAAGCTCGCCGACCCGGCCACGCCGTGGCCCGGCCAGATCGGCTTGGTGAAGGATTGGTACAAGCCGCAGCTCGAGCGCATTTACGATTCGGGCTGGACGCGCATGGGCGACTTGGAGCAGCTGGAGACTCTGGGAGTGCAGCAGCCGAGCCGCGAGCGTTTCCTGACGGAACTGACCTTGGATCCGCCCGTGGCCTCGAGTGACCAGTCGCAGGGTGCTTCCAAGGACGAGGATTATGTAATTCTATCCACCATTCACTCCGCCAAGGGCCAGGAGTGGGATATCGTTTACGTGCTGAACGTCTCGGACGGAAATTTTCCCTCGGAGTTCTCCACTGGCAAACCAGAGATGATTGAGGAAGAGCGCCGCCTGCTGTATGTGGCGATGACCCGCGCGCGCAATGAATTGCATCTGTGCGCGCCGCTGAAATTCGCGGTGACTCAACAGGCCAAGAACGGCGATGCGCATGTGTACGGCGCCAAGAGCCGGTTCATGACCGACCGGGTTTTGGAAAGTCTGGAAAAGATTTCCGTCCGAACCAGCATCGGCGTCGAAAACCTAAAGGCCGACGAAGCGGCAACGGTCGACGTTGTCGCGCAACTCAAAGAAATGTGGTGAGCGCCCAGCGGGTAGCGACGCTACCCGTTGGCCCTTACCAACGGCGTGATCCGCCGCCTCCACCGCCACCCCCGCCGCCTCCACCACCAGGCTTTCGCGGAGCACGTTCCTGCGCCTCATTCACGCGCAGCGGCCGGCCTCCCATTTGGAAGCCATTGGTCTGCTGTATGGCGTTTTGCGCCTCGCCCGCCGCCATGTCGACGAAAGCGAATCCTCGCGGTCGGCCCGTCTCGCGGTCATTGATGAGTTTGACGGATTCGACTTTGCCGTGGCGCTCGAAAATTGCGCGCACTTCGTCTTCGGTTGCGGTGAATGGCAGGTTGCCAACGTAGATCGTCGTCATTCAACTAATCTCACTGACAGAAGTTTCAACATCCAGACACCCGCGCGAGCTGCAGCGTCGAGCTCTGTACCATCGGCCGCGCACTAATTTGAATTAGGGAAACGACCTAATGGGCGATGCTACCCTTTGAGATAATTGTTGGCAAACCACTAGATATACCAGCGGAAAGGCGCGTTACTCGACCTCGAGATACGCATAGCCGTTGAGTTCGTTTTCATAGAAACGCTTGACCGCCTGCGCTTCGCTCAAGGACATCCGGCCCTCCTGCACGGCCCGTTCGCAATCCCGGGCGATTCCCGGATACAGCTCATCGGTGTCGTACTCCATGTACTCCAGCACCTTGTTCGCGGTGTCGCCCTTGACGATTTCCTCAATCCACCAGCCGCCGCCCTCCTGCAGCCGGATGTGCACCACATGGGTGTCGCCGAACAGGTTGTGCAAATCGCCCAGCGTTTCCTGATAGGCCCCGACCAAGAATGCCGCCAGGTAGTACGGTTCGCCGGGGTTGAGTTCATGCACTTCCAGGGTGCGTTTGGTAATCCGCGGGTGCACGAATTTGTCGATTTTGCCGTCTGAATCGCAGGTGATGTCGGCCAGCACGGCATTGCGTGTCGGCCGCTCGCCCAAGCGCTGGATGGGCATGATGGGGAACACCTGGCCGATCGCCCAACTGTCCGGCAGCGACTGGAAAATGGAGAAATTACAGAAATAAATGTCGCTGAGCATGTCCTCGATGTTGTCGAGCTCTTCCGGAACCCGGTCCAGCTTGCGGCAGTAGTCGCGGATCTTGGCGCAGGTCGCCCAGTACAGCCGCTCCGCCAAGCCGCGAAATTCCAAGCTCAAATATCCGAGATTAAACATCTGCAGGGCCTGTTCGCGCGCCTGCAGGGCGTCGTGATAGCACTCCACCAACCGCCGCTCGTTCACGGATCGATAGCTGTCGAATAGATCGAGCACTGGTTGCGGCAGTTCCTCCGTGCCTCGATAGTCCTCATCGGGCCGGCCCGACACCTTGAATTGATCCAGCTTGGATGAACCCAACGTATCGAAGACCAGCAGGCTGTGGTGCGCGGCGATGGCACGGCCTGACTCGCTGATGATCATCGGATGCGGCACGTCGCGCGCATCGCAGACGCTCTTGATGCGATACACCACATCGCCGGCGTATTCGTTCAGGGTGTAATTCATCGAGGACTCGTAATTCGTCCCGCTGCCGTCGTAGTCGACGCCCAGGCCGCCGCCGATGTCGATGTACTGAAGCCCCGCGCCCATGATCTTGAGTTCGGCATACACGTGGGCCAGCTCGTTGATGGCGTCCTTGACGCGTCGGATGTCCTGCAGCTGGCTGCCGGGGTGGCAGTGAACCAGCTGCAGGCAGTCGAGCATGTTGCGCTCCTTGAGCAGCGCATGCAGATCCAGAATCTCGCTGATAAACAGGCCGAATTTGGACTTTTCACCCGCGGATTCGCGCCAGCGTCCGGCGCCTTCGCTCGCGAGCTTGACGCGCACGCCGATCTTGGGCCGCACGCCGTACTTCTCGGCATGCTTCAAAATCAGGTGGATTTCTTCGTAGTTCTCGACCACGGGAATGATGGTGCGGCCGAGCTTGGTGGCGATGATCACCGCTTCGATGTAGCTGTCGTCCTTGAAGCCGTTGCAGACCACGAGGCGATCGGGCGCGTTCTCGGTGATGGACATGACCGCGAGCAGTTCGGGCTTGGAGCCGACTTCGAGACCGAATCCGAATTCCTTGCCGTAGCGGTACACCTCTTCCACGACGAGCCGCTGCTGGTTGACCTTGATGGGGAACACGGCGGCATAGCGATTTTTGTAATCGTTTTCCGAGATGGCCGTGGCGAACGCGTCCGCAAGATGGCGCAGCCGATGCGCCAGAATATCGGAGAAGCGGATGACCACCGGCGTATGCAGATCACGCGCCTTGAGCCCCTGGACCACGTCGTACAGGTCGATTTCGCGGCTCGCATCCAGGTTTGGCCGGATCACCACATGGCCGTCGGCATTGATCGAGAAATATCCCTTGCCCCAGGCCTCGACCTGGTACAGGTCCAGCGACTCGGCAACCTTCCAGACGGTCGGGGCGTTTAGCACTTTGGCGGGCGTGTTCATGAGGCGCGCACGATAACAAATTGTGGCTGCATGTAAATGACGGCCTACGCACCTCGGGCGATGGGGCGAGTCGGATCGCGGATCCATTCGCTCCAAGAGCCGGCATAGAGTTTGGCGCCGCTCAAGCCCGCGAGTTCCAGGCTGAGCAGGTTGTGGCAGGCCGTCACCCCCGATCCGCACATCGCCGCCACCTGTTCGGGCTTTCGACCGCCGAGGCGCTGCTGCCACAGCCGCCGCAATTCCGCCGGCGGCAGAAAGCGGCCGTCGGCGCCGAGATTGGCTGAAAAAGGCTGATTCACCGCCCCCTCGACATGTCCCGCGACGCTGTCGATGGGTTCGACCGACCCGGCGAAACGCTCCGGGGCGCGCGCATCAATCAAGAGAAAACCGGGATCCTGCAACCGTGCCGCGACCCCCGTCGCATCGATCACGGCGGCGGCGTTGACTTGCGGTACATGCCCGTCATTGCCTGGAGGCTGCGACGGCAAGGCCTCTGCCTCGCCGGATTCCAACCGCCCGCCAATGCCGATCCAGGCCTTGATGCCGCCATCGAGCACCGCCACCGCGTCATGCCCCATCCAACGCAGCAGCCACCAGGCTCGGGCGGCAAACGCCCCGCCACTAGCGTCATAGGCGATCACTTGAGTGGCTCCGCCTATCCCTAAGCGCTGCAAAGTCGCCGCGAAATCGGCGGGCGCGGGCAACGGATGGCGTCCGGAGGTCGTGCTGATCGGCGCCGACAAATCCCGGTTGAGATCGGCGTAGCGCGCGCCCGGAATATGCCCTTGAAGAAAGCTGAGACGGCCGCCTTCGGGATCGGCGAGATCGAAGCGGCAGTCGATGATGACGACGTCAGGCTTGTCCAGCTGGTCGCGGAGGAGGGCGGCGCCAATTAGGGTGGTAAATCTCACCAATCGAGCTTAGCGCGATGACGGTTGAACTTCATCCGCTACAATCCGCAATATGGCACTCACTCTATATTGGGGCAGCGGCAGTCCCTTCTCGTGGCGAGTCCTCTTGGCGCTGGAGCACAAGGGGCTCAAATACGAGTCCCAACTCCTGCATTTCGACAAGCAGGAGCAGCAATCGCCGCA
>DASYIN010000110.1:0-9816 GCA_035997505.1 Steroidobacteraceae bacterium
GTCGGTGGCCTATCTTGCAACCACACATTTGTCTCGCCGCGTTTGACCGACTGACGCAACGTTCCAGGCTGTCCTGCCACTACGACCCACGTAAACGCCTCCATGCTCACGTCTCGATCCTTCGCATTGAGTCCCGTGACAAGACGAGAATTGGGAAAGTCGCCCGTAGGATACCTAGTCCCGCGAACGCCCGCTTTAGGGAGCTCATCTTTATGTGATGAGGTCCCGCTTTTGGCCGTTTTCGCCCATTCGTTGCCGAAGCAGCGACCGCTGGAACCGCTGGCTACCATTGACCGCTACAGTGCTCCAGCGACGCGTCGGCCACGCATTTTTCGTTAGCGACGTTGGCTTCGCTTGCGATTCCAAAGTATCGGCCAACAATCACAGTGCAGTGAAATGCCTAGCCGATCGCCGGCAGCCACAGGCACTACAAATGATGCGGCGCGTCCATCCGCTCATGAAGGATGCGAATAATCGCGATGCCGTAGTCGGTGATACGGAAATAAATCATATGCCGCTCGACATTGCGGCGGCGATAGCCCGGTCTAATATGATCGCAAGCCGGAGCGGACTTCGGCGCTTCGGCCAAGACTTTGAATGCCGCGGTCAGCAAGTCGGTGTATCGCTCAGCCTGCTCTAGTCCCCACTCTCGGCGCGTGTATTTCCAGATACCTTCCAGGTCGCGCTCGGCGGCGGGGGAAAGTCGGTACTCAGCCATTTACGCGGCGGAGCCTACGCTTGAAGGCGTTTGCATCGAAGCGCTTTGGCTTTCCGCTCTTTTCACCCTCAATCAAGGCCGAGCGAATCTTCTCGATCTCTGCGCCGCGCTCTTGTTCTCGCCGAATAAGATCACGGATGTATTCGCTATCGTTGGTGTAGTCACCACCTTCGACCTGCGCCTTGATCCAGTCATCTTGCTGATCCGTCAACGTAATAGTCTTGCGGACCGTCGCCATAATGACCCCGTACGAAATGCACCAATAGTGTGATCAGATCATACCATTGGTGTCGATGCCAGCCAGAGCACCGGCGCGCAAAACGGGGCTGTTTTTAGCTGCATAGATCATGTAATGTATTGATATTATTGATGTTTTTCGGTTTGCCGGCTGAGGGATTCGAACCCCCGACCTACGGTTTACAAAACCGTTGCACTACCACTGTGCTAAGCCGGCGCGGAGCTGGCCGCTATTATAGCGGACGGCACTCGTCGGTACTCCTACCTTAAGTTTGTCCCGGCTTGCGCGCGAATCGCATCAGCAGATGATCCAGTGAGATGACTCCTGGACCGGCGATCGCCAGCCACAGGAACAGGGCCAAATATTCGAATTCGTCGAATCCAAGCAGGGTCTCGAGCGAATCGACATCTCCCCACTTGGCCGCCTTGATCGCCACGATCATCGTGACGCCCAATGCGCCGGCAGAGATTCGGGTCAACAAGCCCAGCAAGAGGAACAGGCCTCCGACGAATTCGATGCCCGATGTGAGGGGAGTGAAGAAATGCGGGAAAGGAATTCCCCAGCCGATGAAATTTTCCGTGACTTGTGGGAGGTTATTGAGCTTGCCCCAGCCGCTCAACATGAACACCCAGCCGACGGTAATCCGCGCAAACAGCGGCGCAAGCCACGCGAGATGTTTGGCGACGCGCTCCGGCCATCCGATCAGCCAATCAATTAGCATCTGCATTTCTATCTCCCTTTGAGGATGAGACCAGGCGCAACCCGAAAATATAACGCGTGGCTACTCGATTGATCAGTGCCAAGTGCCAACCGAGTCGCGGGCAGCCTGATTGAGAGGTCTTGCAATCAGGCCGCTCTGGGAGACCTTGATCTCGTAAAGCGCCCCGTCCGCCATGGGAAGGAAGGTCGCGCTCCCATACAGTGCATCCATCCAGGGAATCCACGAGCGATAGCGGTGCACCAATTCCCAGGGATCGATGCGACCAGCTGCGTGCAAATCGTAAACGGTGCGAGGCTGGCTGCGCTCATCCTCGATGTGCGTGTAGCGGCCGCTGATGCGTTCCAGTCGATAAGCAGCGTCGAATCCGACCAGATTGGCGAATGCATGCCATTTCAAAACCCGCGCATCGACCTGCCATTCATCTCCGCGCAGCGGAAAGCTGGCGCTTTCGCCGTCCGCGTAGCTCAAGCGCGCTTCGAACGAGCGGTCGCCCTGCTTGGTGAATTGCAGCTCGCCGGCGGGTTGTTCGTAACTCAGACGCTGGTAGCTGCGCAGGTTTGTGCCGATCAGCACTGCGCACGCAGCCGCCAGGAAAAATATGAGCGCGGCGCCGCCGTGCGCCATTCCGCCCAGCACGCGCCGCCGGCGCAGGCGACGGATCGCGGCAATGAAGAACAGGACACCAAAGAGCGCGCAGACAGCGATTAGTGCAGTGAATGTCATGGCGGTAAATCATAACGGGAACCGGAACCGAACCTCATGGGACTAACAAAAACACTTAGCCCGGTTCCGGTGTCTCGTTGCAGACTGGTGTAGTTTGCTTTGTTTCCAATGATTTGCAAGTGCTGTCGGCCCGCAGCGCTTGCACGGAATCTAGATCTTGGTGCCTGCAGGCTTGTGCAGGCTGTCGATGGACACGGCTGGCGAGATGGCGTTCGATTGCACGAAGTCCACGCCGAGCGCGGTCAGCCACTCCTGTTCCGCGGCCGTGTCAGTGTGCTTGGCCACGGTGTGCATGCCCAGAACGCGAGACATTTGCACGACGGCGGTGATGGCTGCCTGAGAGACCTTGTCGGTGCGCATCCGCGAGGTAAGGTGGGGGGCCAGCTTTACGTAGCGCACGCCGGGCAAGCGCAACAGCTCAAAACATTCAGTGCGCAATGCGAAGTCATCAAGCACCAAGGGGCAGCCTAGGCGGTGCAGTGCGGTGGCGACACCGCTGATCTTGTCCGCAAGCGTCACCGCCGTAGCCGCGTCGACTTCAAATGCAATCGTTCCCTTGGGCAACGAAGATTTGGCGAGGCAAAGTTCGATGAACTTGATGAAGTGCTCGTCGTGCAGAGCCGTGGTGGTCAGATTCACCGAGAACATGACCTCATTGGCATGCCATGCCTGCGGATGCCGCACCAACCAGCTGATGAGTTCCGTAATGACGCGGCGGTCGATCATAGAGCCTAGGCCATTCTCGACGGCTGCCTTCAACATGGCGTGCGGCGCGGCATTTGACGGCGCATCTTCGGAACCCGTGCGCAGCAAGACTTCGTAGCGCTTCATTTGGGTGCCCTTGCTCAAGGGCACGAGGCGCTGCACGTGCAGTACGATGGGACTCTTGCGCATCGCGGCGTTGAGGCGATCTATTTCCGGCGACACTCCCCTGTGGGCCTGCTGTCGCTCCACCGGTTCCAGAAGTTCCTCGGGAGCGGCGTGTGTTGCGTGTGTTGCTGGTGTTGCGCGTGCTGCGTGGGCTGGCGCTGGGGCTGGGGCGTGTGCTGCGGGTGCTGCGTGTACTGCGGCGGTGGGGCCGGTCGGTGTGGCGGGGCGGGCCGCGCTCACATGGCTGACATAGGTGGCGGGGCGCGAGGCCTTGGCAGGGTTACCGGTGGGCGCGCGAACGCTGCCGCGCGAGACGATTTGCTCCAATTGAGCGGCAATGGTTTTTGGACCGACCGAGAGCGGTGCGGGCGCAGCCGGCGCGTGCGTGGGCGCCGCAGGCGCGCGCGGCGCATGCGCGGCCGGGGGCGGCGGGTCGGGAATCGCAGGACCGCGATCCGGGCGCATGCCGGCGAACTGCACCAGGGCTCGCTGCAATTTCGGCGTCATCAGCTTCGGGGCGCCCTGCGCGACCACGCGTGTGTCCATGACTATCATGATCAAGCCGACGATTGCGCGCCGCGCATTGACTGCGCGCACCATGATGGCTGAGCGGGAATCACCGAGATCGTAGGACAGGATCGGAGCAGCTGCGGGATTGCTGAACGATTCGGCGGCCTCGCGCACTGCATTGTGCTCATCCGGCCCCATGGAGCTTTCGCTCAGCCACAGCACTTCGCCCGCCTCGTCATGCAAGGAAACGGCGTGAGTACGGTTGGGTTCGACTGCCGCGCGCACCTTTTGACAAACGGCATCAAAATCGACCAGCGGACTATCCGACTGCATCAAGGGTTTGCCCTGCTCCATAAATCCGCTGCTTGAGGTGAATACCCTATATCTACCGTACCGGCCTCCTCCTTGATGTGACCTCTTCGCCAAATCACGACAGATGAGCGCCGCAGTGCAACCGGTATTACATATCGTCGGCAAAACGGGGTGCCCGCGGGCTAAACTGGCGCGCTATGACCACTCCATCGCATAACCGCCAGTTCAAGTACTACGACTTCGTGATGGCCGCATACGTCTGCGTCTTGCTGTGCTCCAATCTGATTGGCCCGGCAAAAGAGACCACCATTCAACTGCCCTTCGGCGCCAGCGTGACGTTTCTCGCCGGCGTGTTGTTCTTCCCGATTTCCTACATCTTCGGCGATATCTTGACCGAGGTTTATGGCTACGGCCGCGACCGCCGCGTGGTCTGGGCGGGATTCGGCGCGCTGGCTTTTGCGTCGCTCATGGCCGCGGTCGTCGTGCATCTGCCGCCCTCAGCCCGATCGATGGCCGACCAGCCGGCGGTGGAAACGATTTTCGGCAACACTCCGCGCATCGTCGTGGCTTCGATAATCGCCTTTCTTTGCGGGACCTTCGTGAACAGCTATGTGCTGGCGAAGATGAAGATCTGGACTCGGGGGCGCTGGCTGTGGACGCGCATTGTCGGTTCCACATTGTGCGGCGAGCTGGTGGACTCGGTGATTTTTTATCTTGTCGCTTTCTTCGGCCGCATGCCACTGACGCATTTGATCGTGATCATGTTCACTCAATACGCCCTGAAAAGCGGCTGGGAAATCGTGGCGACGCCGTTGACCTACCGCGTGGTTGCCTTCCTCAAGAAGGCCGAGCAAGAGGACTATTACGACATCAACACGAACTTCACTCCCTTCTCGCTGAAGGCCTGATCGCACTTAGGTCGCGCCTGCAATTGGTCGCGGCTTCGCCATGATTTGCCACGACTACATCCATTGATTGCCTGAATGTGGGTCCGTAATGGCTCCATGGGACGGCGGTCGCCGTCTCTATGGCGAGGAGCGAGGAGGCAGTCATGAGCACGCGATATTCCAGATATTCCAAATGGGTGTGGACGATTGGGTTGATGGGGGTCAGCGCCGCGGCCTTCGCCGACGAGCCGAAACCTCGGCCGCCGCAAGAGCCGGCGGGTTTCGTTGCAGGCGGCGTGATTGGAGCGTTTGCCGCGGGACCCATTGGGGCGGTGGTGGGCGCGGGGCTGGGTACATGGATCGGCAATCGTGTCCACCGAGCGAGCGAGGCCAAGAAGGCCGAAGCGCAGGTAGCCATGCTGGAAGGCGACAAATCGGCGCTGCAGGCCGAGAAATCGACGCTGCTGACCGAAAAGGGCCAGTTGGAGCAGAGCAATCAAACCCTGAGCGCCCAGCTCGAGGATGTGTCGCAAAAGGTGCGGGCAGTCCAGACCGCCAAAGAAGACGCTTCCGCGGTGCTCGATGGGTTGCAGGGCGATGTGCTGTTCCGCACCGGCAGTGCGGAAATCAACGCCGACATCGCGCATCAGATCCAGGTCCTCGCGCAGGCCGTGTCCAAGTCGCCGGAATTGAAGATTCGCGTCGACGGCTACGCCGACCCGCGGGGCACGATCGACACCAATATGAAGCTGTCGCAGGATCGTGCCAATGCGGTGCGCGACTTGCTGCTCGCCTCCGGCCTCAGCGATGAAGCACTCGAGGTCAATGCCTACGGCAAGAGCCAGAGCACAGCCGAAGACAGCGATGGCTATGCGCTGGAGCGCCGGGTGCGCCTGACGCTACAAATGGAGTCCGGCGCGGCGGTGGCCCAGATCGGCAAGGACGAGCAGGTTGGCAAGAATGAGTGATGGGTGAGATCCAAAAGCGCGGCCGACGCGGCCCGGAGTGCGAGGAGGCTCCGGGCCGCACTTGTTTCGGCGCTCGCCCTCGGCCTACGATAGCGCATGAGCGCCCCGCCAAAGATCGTAGTCCTGGATCGTTATCAGACCGGAGAGTCAGCGAGTCCGTCGCACGAGAATATTCTCGCCGGTATTCCGCGTACCCGGGTGTCGAATCAGTACAGCGACGCGCGCCAGGAATTTTTTTGCGGGATTTGGACCAGCACGGCCGGCAAATGGCGGGTTCGCTACACCGAGCACGAATTCTGCGTCATCATCGAAGGCCGCATTCGAATCGAATCAGTGACCGGCGAGAAGCATGAGATGAAAGCCGGCGACGCCTTCGTGGTACCCGCAGGATTCGAGGGCATTTGGGAGGTGAACGAGCCTACCAAAAAGTGGTACGCGGTCTTCGAGCCGAAAAGCTAGCCGATCAGTCGGTCTCGCGGATCACCGTGCCCAGCGTTTCGATCAGGCGGTCGATCTGCTTCGGTTCGATCACCAGGGGCGGCGCCATGGCGATGGTATCGCCCGTCTGGCGCACCATGACACCGCGCTCGAAGCACTTGAGGAACACCTCGAAGCCGCGCGCGCCCGGCTTGCCCTGCCGGGCTTCCAGTTCCACGGCGCCGATCAGGCCATAGTTGCGAATATCGATCACATGCGGCAGCCCGCGCAGGGAATGCACGGCGTTTTCCCATTGCGAACTCAATGTGGCGGCGCGCGTCAGCAGCCCCTCTTTGGCATAAATGTCCTGGGTGGCCAGCGCCGCGGCGCAGGAAACCGGATGCGCGGAGTAGGTGTAGCCATGAAACAGCTCAATCGAATTCTCGGGACCCTGCATGAACGCATCGTAAATCTTGCGTTGTGAAAACACCGCGCCCATAGGAATCGCGCCGTTCGTCAATCCCTTTGCGGTCGTGATCAAGTCGGGCGTCACGTCGAAGGCCTGCGCAGCGAACGGTTTTCCGATCCGGCCGAAGCCCGTGATCACTTCGTCGAATATCAGCAATATCTCGTGCTTGTCGCAGATTTCCCGCAGACGCTTCAGGTAGCCGGCCGGCGGCAGCACCACGCCGGCGGAGCCGGATATGGGCTCAACGATGACGGCCGCGATGGTCGACGCATCATGCAGCGCGATGAGGCGCTCCAACTCATTGGCAAGATGCATGCCCCATTGGGGCAGCCCGCGCGAAAACGCGTTGTGTTCCAGATCGAGTGTGTGAGGCAGATGATCGACGCCCGGCAGCATGGAGGAACCGAAGAACTTCCGATTGTTGACCATGCCGCCCACGGACATGCCGCCGAAACCCACGCCGTGATAACCCTTCTCGCGGCCAATCAAGCGCGTGCGCTGGCCTGCGCCGCGTGCGCGATGATAGGCGACGGCAATCTTCAGCGCGGTGTCCACGGATTCCGAACCAGAATTGGTAAAGAAGATTCGATCAAGGCCGGGAGGCGCAATCTTGGCCAGTCGATTCGCCAGTTCGAAGGCGATGGGGTGGCCCATTTGGAACGCGGGTGCAAATTCCATGGTGTCGAGCTGCTTGGTGACCGCCTCGGTGATTTCGTGCCGTCCATGCCCCGCATTCACACACCACAGACCCGCAACCCCATCGAGGATTTCGCGGCCGTCGTCGGTCGTGTAATACATGCCCTTGGCGCGCGCCAAGAGCCGCGGATTGGCCTTGAATTGGCGATTGGCCGTGAACGGCATCCAAAATGCGTCGAGTTCGGGATTCGTCGTGGCAGGCGTGAGGCGGGCGTTCATGGGTCAGTCCTTAAGAGAAAGGCGGGCGGCAACCCGATGATAAGGAAAATCAACACTAACCTCAATTTAAGCCATGCCGTGGCCTGAACTGTCTATTATAATAGACACTATGAGCCTGGACGTGGGTACCCATTTGAAAGCCGTGCGCCAGATGTACGGACTGTCGCAACGCGAGCTCGCGAAGCGCGCGGGAGTGACCAACGGATTGATTTCGCTCATCGAGCAGAACCGCGTCAGTCCGTCGGTGAGCTCACTCAAGAAAGTGCTGGACGGCATCCCGATGGCGCTCGCCGATTTCTTTACCTTGGATCTCGGCGGCAAACCGCAGGTTTTTTTCCCGCGCGAGGAGCTCGCGAACATCGGCACCGAAGACGTCGCACTGCACCTCGTCGGCGGCCGCTTGGCCAAGCGCAGCATGTCCATCCTGCATGAGCGCTACGCACCGGGCGCCGACACCGGCGAAGAAATGCTTACGCATGCAGGCGAGGAGGGCGGTGTCATCGTCAAGGGCAAGATCGAGGTGACCGTCGGCGGTGAAGCGCGGGTCTTGAATGTAGGCGACGCCTACTACTTCAAGAGCTCCATACCGCACCGTTTTCGCAACATCGGCCGCGAGGAATGCGAAATCGTCAGCGCGAGCTCGCCGCCGACCTTTTAAACCAAGCTTGCGACCGCATATCCCAAGCTCTTGGGGTAGCATAATGAAACTATGAGCACGGTAACGGTAGCGGCCACCCAGATGGCCTGCAGTTGGGACCGCGACGCGAATATCGCTCGCGCGGAGAAATTGGTGCGCGAGGCCGCGGCGAAGGGCGCGCAGGTGGTGCTGCTGCAAGAGTTGTTCGAGACGCCGTACTTTTGCAAGGACCACATTGCCCGGCACCTGGAGCTCGCGTTGCCGCTCGACGGCCATCCCGCCGTCGAACACTTCCGCGCCGTCGCGCGCGAACTGGGCGTCGTGCTGCCCATCAGCGTTTTCGAGCGCGCCAACAATGCGTTTTACAATTCGGTGGCGGTGGTCGATGCGGACGGTTCGGTCATCGGTACCTATCGCAAGTCGCACATTCCTGAAGGGCCCGGCTATCACGAAAAGTTCTATTTCTCGCCGGGCGACACCGGCTTCAAGGTGTTCGATACGCGTTACGCCAAACTCGGCGTCGCGATTTGTTGGGATCAGTGGTTCCCCGAGGCGGCACGCTCCATGGCGTTGATGGGCGCCGAGATTCTGCTCTACCCCACTGCCATCGGCTCCGAACCGCAGGACGCCAGCATCGACTCGAGCGGCCATTGGCAGCGCACCATGCAGGGCCATGCGGCGGCGAATGTCATGCCGGTGGTGGCGTCGAATCGAATCGGCACGGAAAAGGGCGAAAAATACACCATGACGTTTTACGGCTCGTCGTTCATCGCCTCGCCCACCGGCGAAAAGCTCGCGGAAGCCGATCGGGAGAGCGAGACGGTGCTGACGGCGGCCTTCGACCTTGACGAGGTGCGCCGCTATCGGCAGGCATGGGGTGTCTTCCGCGACCGGCGGCCCGACCTTTACTACCCCTTGCTGTCGCTTGATGGACGCGGCTGACACCCTCGCATTCGTCGATTTGGAAACGACAGGCGGCAATCCCGCCTACGATCGAATCACCGAAGTCGGCATCGTGCGCATGCGCAACGGCGAGTTGCTCGAAGAGTGGAGTTCGCTGGTCAATCCGGAATGCCGCATCTCTCCCTACATCGAGGCCTTCACCGGCATCAGCAGTGAAATGGTTGCAGATGCGCCGCGCTTCGCCGACCTTGCCTCGATGGTCTACGAGAAGCTCGAGGGCGCGGTGTTCATTGCGCACAATGCGCGATTCGACCAGGGTTTTCTGCGCAGCGAGTTTCGTCGGATTGGAATGACGTATTCCGCTGCGGCGCTATGCACGGTCAAACTGTCGCGCTGCTTGTTTCCTCAGCACGCGCGCCACAATCTGGACGCCGTGATCGAGCGGCACGGCCTTGATTGCAGTGCGCGGCATCGCGCGTTGGGCGATGCCAAAGTGCTGCACGACCTGTGGCAAAAACTTACGCGCGA
>DASYIN010000111.1:0-4861 GCA_035997505.1 Steroidobacteraceae bacterium
ATCCCGCAGACTGGCCCAAACGCCAAGGACGGGGCAGTCATTCGGATATCGACGACCGGCACGGTGGAAGCACAATATCCAATCGAGTTCTGCCAGCCGGCCGGCCTCACCTTGGGCCCCAACGTCGATCTGCTGGTGGGCTGCAGCACGGTCTTTGACACCGCGGGCAATGTCTGGGATCCGACCAAGAACGTGACCGCAGCGCCGATTCAGGTGATCATCGACGCCTGGACCGGTAAAATTGACGCGACCGTGCCCGGCGTCGGCGCTGGCGACGAGGTATGGTTCAATTCAGGCGACGGAAATTACTACACCGCCTCCTCGGCCAGCCCGTTGCGTCCGACCGAGGTCATCGGCGCCACGCCTCCTACGGCTCAGGGTGCCATGATCCTCGGCGTCATCGACGCGCACGATCAGGTCCTCAAGCAACTGGTGCCCACCTTCAGCGTGCCCGCGGTAACCACAGGCCCCCTCCTCCATGCAGCGAGCACCGCCCATTCGGTTGCCGCCAATGCCAGTAACAACCATGTGTTCGTTCCGCTTGGGGCAAACAATGTGTTTCCCAACTGCCTGACCGGATGCATTGCCGTATTCGGAACAGCAGACATGGACCGAACAGCCGAAAAATAGTCGAGAAAACCGGCATGAGCTCGCGGTCTGACTGCCGCGACTTCATGCCGGTAGCAATCAGCCGGCGCGTGCGCCTAAGCGCCGTGGCGCGCCATCGTCGCGTGCTGCTTGCCAACCACTGCCAACGGGTCCGGCGACCAGCTTACGACCGTCGCTTCGGTGCGATAGCGCGGCAGCTGATCCTCGAGCGAGTAGAAAACGCACAGCGCGAGGCTGGCCCAGACCGCGGCGCTGAAATAAAGCGACATCCAGGCAATCTCGTCCTTCCACTCCGCAAGGTCGTGCGTCACGACCCAGCGCGTGCTCGCGTCACGGAGCCCCTCGAGAGGCCTTAGAAACCTGTTGCCATCAGCAACCTCGGCCCGCCATCGGCTCAGGTACATCGGGACGTCGATGGTCATGAGAAACGCCAGGTAGGCTGCGATCCCTGTTATCGCGATGCCGAGAACCACGCGAACCGGACCGTTGAACTCCGGCAGCAATCGGCAAAGGCCCATCCCGACCACGAAGAAGGCAACGGCCCATATCGAATTTTCGATAGCATTGCCCAAATAGTTGGTGGTCAGCACCCCATACCACGAGAAGCATTCCGCGATGAGGATCAACGGCACGATCACCCACGCGGCGTTCAAGGTGGTGTCCGCTCCCGTCATCGCCCCCAGTTGATGCAGGATAATCGCCCACTGCGCCGCGAAGCAGATCTCGGCCACGGTTGCCACCGACCGTCCGACGATCACGCTGGACAGCCAGGTGTCGAACAAGCAGATCCGCTGAACATCCGCGCGAGGCAGGAACGACCTGAATGCGCAGCCGAAAACATAGGCCGCGCAGAGGAGGAGCATGAGCTCGATGCCGGACGTGCTGCCGAGGCTGCCGGTCGGCTGTTCGTGAAGCTGGCGGTACAGCAGGAACCAGACCGCGATATTGGCGCCGCTCACGAGGGTCAACAGACCCCACCACCAGGCCAGGGGATTGGACCAGGCCAGGGAACTTGACCGCGCCGGCCATTCCAAAGTCATGGGGTTGCTCCGCGTGTAACCGAACTGACATTTTATCGTAGCAGTTCTGTCATAAATCGCGGCAAGTCACGACAAAAATGCGTGTTCGGCGGTTTGGGGGATGAACGCGGGGTGACAGGCATGGCCAATGCCGGTGATCGGGGTCCTTCACGCCGGGTCGCCGGATGGATCCAACATGGCCGCATTCCGGCAAGGCTTGGCCGAAGGCGGCCATGCCGAGGGACGCGACGTCGCAATCGAATTGCGCTTTGCAAAAGGAAAGTTCGAGCGCTTGCCGGCGTTGGCTACCGATCTCGTTCAACGTCGCGTGGCCGTGATCGTCACGGGCGGCACCACGTCGCGCCTCGCCGCCAAGGCTTCGGATTGCGCACCTTGAGATGTTCGGCGGAACGTGGTCGCCGTCTCCTTATTGTCTCGGCAGGAGCGGGGCTTGCCGTCGACTGCGATCTCGCAGCGCGCGCCCGTGGTCTTCAATTTCGCGGTCCCTTTGTTGTCGATTGTGATAGTCGCCTGTCCGGGACACATCGGGCGGCAGACCGCCGTCCGATGGGTTGCGGGTCGGGCGAAGCGCCATAAGGTTTTGTTTGACGCCCTGGTCTACGGCGAGAACCCGTCGATCTCCTCGATCATCAGATGAAGCGGCGAGCTGTGAGGCGGTAAACCCCGCGTTTTAGCGCGGGGCCTTCCGCTAGATCACGCCGCGAAATCGGCGACAGCCGCCTGCCTTAGTCGCCGCAAATCCAGACATAGCCGTTGTAATCGTCCGACCACTCCCAGCACGAGCCAACGCCGTAGCCGTACCAACGGCCATGCCAGTAATGACGACTGTGACCGTACCAATGACCGTGGCCGTGGCCCCCCAAGCCACCACCGCCCATGCCACCGCCCATGCCACCACCACCCATGCCACCACCCATGCCACCACCGCCCATGCCGCCACCCATGCTGCCGCCCGTGCCGTGCTTGTGATCTGGCTGCCCACCCATGCTGCCACCCATGCCGTGCTCCGCGGTACCACCCTGCCCAAGGTGCGCACCCATGCCGCCCATGCCCATGCCGCCCATGCCGCCACCCATGCCGCCACCCATGCCACCGCCCATGCCACCACCCATGCCACCGCCCCCCATGCCGCCACCGTGCGCCACGTAGTGCAGCAAATCGCCGGTGACTGCGGCATCGCCAAGCGCGGACGAACTGATCGGCAGCGCCGAACTTGCCGGCATTCCAGCGAGTCCGGTGCCCATGGCAAAAATCATCGCAACAAGTGTCTTCCGCGTTTGCACGTCGCCCTCCTGTGGTCTTTGGGCTCGAACCGAGTGCCCGCCTTCATTGTACTTCGCAGCAAACCGCCGGCAAGCGGTTGCCCTCATAGCGCGAAATAGCGAAACCGAGCACCAAATAAAATAAATTGGACGTCAGGCGAGCATACGTAAGGTGTCACCGTAATTCCGTATTGCTTGCCACGGCGCTTGGTACGAACATTGACGCCATGGCCGTTGGCGTTCCTCTCGCTTTTCTGGATGTAAACATTCTTGTCATTTCGCTGGCGATCGGTGTCGCCAACGTTCGTCATGTCGACCGGCGGCATGCTGGCCGACGACTGATCGGCATGCGTTTCGGTCGCTGGGCCGAGATTGTCGGCGGCGTGGCCTTGTGCAGATTTGGTTTATCTATTCTGGTGGATCATCTCACGTCGTAGGGACGAAGACGTCGGTCGCCGCCCAGTGGTGTTGGTCTGGACAACCTTGCCGTTGTTGGCGCGAAATATCTCCATAACGAGGTCGCGCTTGTGGGGCGCCGTCCGTGATCCGTCCCGCCCTCCCGGACGATCTTGATGGCTCCGCGTTGAAATAGTCCTGCACGGGCCGCTCGGCCTCTGGACCGGCGAACGACGGTCACCAAGCAACCGCCCGCATTCGTCGAAATCCTCCAGAGAGATCTGAAGCTGTGAATCGAGGCGGGAATCCGTTTGCCTGTGGCCAAAATGCAACAATGAAGCACGAAATTCGGCCTGGCAGGTCGATACCGCGCGTGTTCGTTCAGTCATGGTAGCGTGAATGGGCTCGTCGAGCAGGCGGGCCTCTAGGGAGGGGACAAATCTTGGTGGCGCTCCCGAGCCGTTCGGGGACCGGGGCTCAGCCAGTTCAGCAGTGGAGGGTTGGAGCCTTTACCGATCAAACTGCGAATCACTGTGCATGGGGGAGGTATCGCGTATGCCCGAAATTCCAGAGACGGCGGAGCTCGAAGCGCTGATTCGCGCTCTCATCAGCAAAGCAGACGATTGCCTACGGCGACAGCTTGATGATGTCCGCCGGAACGCTGCAAGCGAGCAGAGTCACGACCAAGATGCGTTAGCGGACGCATCATAGCGAACGGCTGGCTCAGCACTTCGGCCCCACCCGTGGGGTCGGGGTGCTGGCAACTGGCAGCACGCTGTCCACGTGTGAGTCAATCCAGGCTTCGGCGGCCTTCAATGTGCTCGTCCGACTCGATGAGCGCATTTGCTTGCTCGATAGTTGCGGCGGATCGCGTCTCGTGCCCGGCGTCGCGGACGACAAATTCCGCGGACAGGCGCACGTGCGCCGCGTCCTCAACGATCAACTCGACTGCCACAGAACCCTGCGCCGGCGCGGTGCCGAACCGCGTTCAAAGCCGGAGGGCGGAAATGGATTCCACGTCTGAAGCCTACTTTTATTGCGGGCAACCGTCGCCGGCCCGCGAAATGGCACGAAATTCAAGCCCTGTGCCCCGGAATTCGTCCCGTTTCGTACTGTAGATGACTGGCGCATCGCTTGGTCATGCTTATATCACCGGCATCATCGACAACGCCCTTTTACTAGGCGTCGGTGGCTGAGAGTCCGGTAGCGCTCCCGCCTGTTGCACAGGAGCGCGAGGAATGTCCTCTCACCAAAAGCCGCCTCATCGTAGAATCAGCCTGAAGACCATTGCCGCTCCGGCGATCGGCGCCGTTGTCAGCGCCCCGCCTGTTCTGAATGCGAGCGACCATACGATTGATTATTCCTGCGAACGCTGCGGCACGGTCCTGCTGCACGCCGAAGAAGGTCAAGTTCACAATCTCACGATCCGCTGCACGAATTGCGGATCGTACAATTCGACGGACCTCTAGGCTGGACGCCACGGGATGAGCTGCGCTGCGATACGGGCAGGAAACTTGGTGAGAGAGTAAAGCCAATGAGCATTCTCAGATATAG
>DASYIN010000112.1:0-2809 GCA_035997505.1 Steroidobacteraceae bacterium
GCCGTGTTGTCGACTTTTGAAATGCACATCGCGCATGTCCCACGCAACCTCGGCGTTAGCCAGGTCACGCCTCAAATAATAGCTATTGGCGGTCCCTGGCACCATCACCAGCGCCAGCGCTTATTCGGGGGCCGGCGTTCAGATGACGACACGCGCACCAGTCAACCTCGTCGGCGGCGTTGGCGACATGAACTCGGCCACAACGCGCGCACTTCTTGCTGGGCACCAGATCTGGCGCGCCACGGTCGATGAAGATGGGCAATACTTGTTCGCCGTGGCGCTATGATGCGGGAGCCGCAACACGCTGCAGCCCGAAATTCACCGAAAGGCTGAGATCTTGTACAGGCGCGCATGGCGTCGATGGAAGTTGGCAAACTTTGCCATAACTGGTAGCTTATCCCGACATACGGGAGAAAAGCAGACATGCCCACTCGAAACATCAGCCTGACTGACGAGCAAGATGCCTTCGTTGAAAAGGTCGTGAAAACAGGAGAGTACCAGAATGCGAGCGAAGCGGTGCGCGACGCGCTCCGAGCGCTGCAGCAGCGGCGTCGAGAGGATGCGTTGAAACTGAAGGCACTGCGCGCGCAGATCAAGGCTGGCATCGATGCGCTTGACCGGGGAGATTTTGTCGAAGTGGATGATGCCGAGCTTGACGACTATCTCGAAGGATTGACGGCTCCGTCGGACAAGCGCGCCCGCTGATCCAAATGGCGCGCTTCCGCCTTTCACTGTTGGCGCGGGCTGATCTTGCGCAAATCCTGGCCGTCAGCGCTGAACGATGGGGACTTGAAGGCAGGCGCCGCTATGCGGCAGTCCTCACGGCCGCGATGCGAAAAGTGGCGGCTGAACCGGACGGTGCTGCGACACGTGATCGCGCCGGGTTGTCTCGTGGAGTTCGGAGCTTTCATCTTCAACATGCGCGTGTCGGCCACAGTGAGGCAAGAGTGAGAAGGCCTGTGCACGTCCTATTTTACCGTGTGGTTCGGCTGGGCTTGGTGGAGATCGTAAGGGTGCTCCACGAGCGCATGGAGCCAAGTCGGCACTTTGGGGCGCAACCTGAAGAATGATGAGGCTCAGCGGAAGCAACTCGCGCAGCAAGAACGGCGGTGATCGGCGACAATATCGCCATTGTCAAATGGCGCGCCACGGCCGATGAAGATGGGCACTACTGGTTCGCCGCGGCGCTATGATGCGGCGGCCGGCTGCGCGCTCCGGCCGCATAATCCGGGATGCCCTGCGATTTTTCGCTACGCCTCGTGGGCGGCGGTCTTCCCGATTTCGCTGGGTGGTCCGGTTACCCCTCGATAGCGGCCACGAGCGTCACCTTCGCGCGTGCTGCCAGCCGCCGGCGAACATTAATGTTGTGATCGTCCGAATGAAAATGGACGTGCGGCGCCGCGCGCTTGTCATAGGATTGACGGGGCGCAGACCGCGACCGATTAGGGCGGCATGATAAAAGCGACAATGTCGCTCCGGGCCGTCGGGGGTCGTAAGTGTTTGTGTGCACATTGTTTGCATGGCACTGCAGCGGCACCGTATGAAGCGGGCGAGTTGTTCGACGAGCTATTTGGAGACGGCTGAGGGGAACATCACCATGGCAGCGGCAGTTCGGGCGGCTTTCTACCTCTGAGTCTCGACGGGGCGGTAGGCCGACAACGACCTCTCCATCCCGGATCAGCGCCGCCAGGCGAAGGCTTGCTGTGCGTCGCGCGGCTGGGAGATCGCCGCTGGTCGAGCCGGGTGCCCCCGGCACGCGTGTCGGAAGCGCGGCGGCTCGGCAACACGCAGGCGATCACTCGCTGCGGCGAGCCGTTGCAACTTCACGAGCCATTGCAAAATCACGAGCCAATGCAAATTCAATCGTGGGTAGGGATTTTCGCCCAAATCACACCGAACGGCGCGCCATTGCAAGCCCACGGCGTCCAATGGATTGTGCGATGATGAAGGAGTGCCGTTGATTTGCCCGACGTGTCAAGTATTGGCCCAAAGCGCCCTTACCGGCGACCGCCATGCTACTTTGCATGGGGTTGTTTTCGATATTTTTGCTTGGGAGCCAAAGCGACGCGGGCGTGGCTGCGAGAATCCGGCTCGAAGCCGCACACGTCAGCGAGGCCTCCTGCAGCGTAACTGGCGCACCCGACACGATTCGAACGTGTGACCTTTGCCTTCGGAGGGCAACGCTCTATCCAGCTGAGCTACGGGTGCGTTGCGGTTCATTTAGCCGATTGGCCGGGGGTCGGCAACGGCCAAACCAGGGTTGATTTGGGCGATGAGCAGGGCCTGAAAGGGCAGCGGCCGGACGTTTGCGCCGCGTCGGGTGCGCCAGAAGGTAGCGCTTGTGCGCCAACCGGCGGTTTTTCGCAAATCATGTTGCAGCGCCTCCATAAAAACCATTGCTACGGCGGGCTGGCGCACCGATCCTGATACTGCTCGCGGTGAAGGCAGCCCAACGCTAACATTGCACCGTGCAATCGAACCGGATTTCGCCAATGAAAGGAGCGAGCACGACATTTGCGTGGGGAAACCTGTCGGAAGACTTCGCGCTGTTCAGAACGCTCAGTCCGGAACAGCGGCTGAAGGCTTTTGGCGCAATGGTCCGCCGGGAGCTCGTGCGCGGGCAAACGCTCGTTGCGCAAGGGGGCGCTTCGGACTCATTGTTCATGGTGTTGCATGGTGCGCTCGCTGTCCGCAGAGCCGGCGATATCGAACCTATCGCCGAACTCCGCGCCGGCGAATTGGTAGGCGAAATCGGTTTCTTCGCAGATGTCCCGCGCACCGCCGATGTGATTGCCATCCGCGACACCAG
>DASYIN010000113.1:0-20496 GCA_035997505.1 Steroidobacteraceae bacterium
CGAGAAGGACGCCGGCCGTCCTACAAGACATTCGGCACTCCGCTTTTTATTTGCGCCCAATCCAGATCGCGGCGAACCTTGTTCTGCGGATCGAGGTGCAGCTTGCCGCTCACTCCGGCAATCTCGCTCGCGGCCGCAGGACTGTTGGAGCGCAAGCCCGGCACCAGCCGATACGCATCGAAGCCAAAGGCGTAGAAGCGGTCGCGACGCGCCGTGCGGGCCGGCCAAGCCGCTCGCACGCCGTCGCGAATCGGCACCGTGGCCGGATCGTTGGAAATCATCCACGGCATGTCGGGGAAGATCATGCCCTCGATATCCGAATTCGCGGTCGGATTCGGCTCGAAACTGTCCGACGTGGAGTACACCGGCACATCGCCGGAATAGTTGTACCGCAGCTGCGGCAGGATGAGGCGCGCGGTGCCGGCGCTGCTCGAGGCCACGAAGATGAACGTGGCGTCGCTGCGATGTGTGGGCGGCTCGGGTTTCTCGCCTTTCTCGACTCTCGTGGTCTTCAACTGCATCACCGTTTTGATGACGTCGGAGAAATCCACTTGCGCGGAATCATAGCGCCCGCTGTCGAGCACCGTGCCTCCCAGACTCTTCAGCTCCTCGGCGAAAGCCGCCGCGACGCGCGTGCCCCATTCGCCGGAGGGCACGATGGCGACGCCGTTCAGGCGGCCGTCGGCGACCACGCGTCGCGCCACCATGCGCGCCTCGTCTTCAGGGAGCAGGGCAAATTGATAGAAATATTTCGGCGGCACGGTTCCGTCGCCCAGGAAATTCAGCGCCAGCACCGGCGTGCGGCCGGCAAGCGGCGCGACCGCGGCGACTTCGTCCTTGATCAACGGACCGACCACGAAGCCGGCGCCGTCGCTGATGGCCCGGTTGTAGGCGGCGCCCACGGGCTCAGCCGCCACGTCGTAGATCATCAGATGCGGCCGCGTCGCCGCGTTCTGCTGCTCGTATGCCGCGATGAATCCATCGCGTACCGCGACCCCAAAGGCCTCGCTGCGCCCCGACAAAGGCAGGAGCAGGGCAATCTGATTGGGATATTCCGTGGCCACGGCAATCTGCGTTTGCGCCGTGGAAAGCACGCTCAAGTTGGCGGGGTGCTGTGGAAACTGCCGCTTCCATGCGTCGAGCGCCGCAGCGGCGCGCGCCGGATTGCGTTCGACTTCCACCGCGACCGGTCCCAAGTCCAGCCAACCCGCGACGATGGGGTCCGTCTTGGGGGGCGGCTTCATCGGTGCGCCGCGTTCGGCGGCGGTGCGGACCCGGCTCAACAGTTCGTCGCGATTGCCGCGCAGCGCCGCGGGATCGCTCAAGAAACGCTCGCGTTCGACCAGTGCGCGCGTGCCTTCGATCGGATGACCGGTGAGGAATGCGCTTCTGCCGCGAATCCAATAGTAGTTCTGCGCCTGCTCAGCCGCGGTAGGCACGGGGATTTGATCGAGTTCGCGGATCGCGCGGGTCGGATCGTTTTCGGCAAACGCAATTTCGGCGGCAACGAGCGCCCGCGGCGTCGCGAGTTTGGTGCGCGCCTCCGGCGAGACCTGGGCGAGTGCCTGCTTGGCGGCTGCGACATTGCCGGCGGCGGCCCATTGCTCGGCGCTCAACAATTCGTAGTTGTCGCTTTCGGCGGGCAGTTGAAGCGCCAGATCTGCATACAGGCGCGCGGCTTCGGCGTGTTTGCCGTCGTGACTCAGGCGCGCCGCATGCTCCTGCTTGTCGGTGGTGCTTTCCGTGGGCTTGATGAGGCTGCACGCAGCCGCGATCAACGACAGGGTCAATACCGCATATCGCGCCAGTCGTGGACGTCTAGAGATTGCTGCCATACCCTTCCGCTCCTGAATCCTCATACAGTCGCGGATTATAGTGAAGAACGAGCAGACAGGGCTTCCGGGAACCGGGAAGCTGTACGTGGTTGCCACGCCGATCGGCAATTTGGGCGATTTGAGCACCCGCGCGCGCGAAACTTTGCAGAATTGCGCGCTGATCGCCGCGGAAGACACCCGGCACACCGGCGTTTTGCTCAAACATTTCGGGATCGGTACGCCGCAGCTGTCGCTGCACGAACACAACGAGAGCGATCGCGCGATTGAAATAGTTGCACTGCTGCGCCAGGGCAAGTCGGTGGCGCTGGTGAGCGATGCCGGCACACCGGCGATCAGCGATCCCGGTTTCGGGCTGGTGCGGGCCGCGGCGGAAGCCGGGATTGAGGTCATTGCCGTTCCGGGGCCCTGTGCGGCCATTGCCGCGCTGTCGATAGGTGCGCTGCCCACCGACCGATTTTGCTTCGAGGGATTTTTGCCGGCACGCTCAGCGCAGCGCCGCGAGCGGCTCAAATTGCTGCAGGCGGAAGCGCGCACGCTGGTGATCTATGAATCGCCGCACCGCGTGCGCGAGATGTTGGAGGATTGCGTGACGGCATTTGGCGAAGAGCGCGCCGCGTGCTTGGTGCGCGAAGCGACCAAACTGCACGAAACCACATACCGAGGATCGCTGCTCGAGCTGCTGAGCGAATCCAAAACGGATGCCGATTTCTCGCGCGGAGAAATCGTTCTGCTAATCGGCGGTGCGCCGCAGTCTTCAGCCGATGAGGAGGGAGAGGCGAGGGCGCAGCTGGACAAGGTGCTCATCGCATTGCTGGCCGAATTGCCTTTGAAACAAGCGGCGCGTCTCGCCGCGCAGATCGCCGGCGTACGCGATAACGAGGCTTATAAGCGTGCATTGCTCCTAAAAGAACAATCCGCCTCGCAATAACGGCCGTACCTGCGTATGGTGCACGTCGGAGTCGGCCAGACAGTCGCTGTGTGCGCAAGCGCATGGAGGAAAGTCCGGGCTCCACAGGGCACGGTGCCAGGTAACGCCTGGGAGGCGCGAGCCTACGGAAAGTGCAACAGAAAGATACCGCCTAAGTGCCGCGCAAGCGGCGCCGGTAAGGGTGAAATGGTGCGGTAAGAGCGCACCGCGCGGGTGGCAACACCAACGGCACGGCAAACCCCACCTGGAGCAAGACCAAATAGGAAAGCGAGCGGCTTAAAACACCGCTACATGTGGTCCACATGGGCTTTCGGGTAGGTCGCTTGAGCTGCGCGGTGACGCGTATGCCAGAGGAATGACTGTCCCAGACAGAACCCGGCTTATCGGCCGACTCCTTCTTAGCCGCTGCGCGGCAACTATTCCCCGGGCCCAAAGGGCCCGGCCCGAGAGCGCGGCCCAGAGAACTAAAAGCAAAACCCGTTTCGGGGTCACTTTTTCCATAGTCAAGCGGCGCCGATCCGTGAAAAGCGCAACTTATGAGCAGGATCGACGAACTTCGCCGATGATGGCGACAATTAACACTTGTTAGTTTTTCCAGGAAAATCTCATAAGAGACTGATTCCCCTCACCCCTGCGATCGCAGCGCGCAAAGACTGTACAAAATGTGACCTAAGTCACTGTCGGTACGGGTTTTTTTTACCATAAGGCGTTGACAGTGCTCTCCTTCGCTCCCTATAGTGGTGGCCGGTGGGAAATTGTGGGAGAAAATGGGTTTTCTGGCCCATCAAAGTATGTTTCGGGGAGCCAACAAACTAACGCTCGATGTCAAAGGCCGGCTGGTGATGCCCACCCGCTACCGGGACCGGCTACAGGAGCGCTGCGGGGGCAATTTGGTGGTTACCGTCGATAAGGATCAGTGCCTGTTGATCTACCCCCTGCCGGATTGGGAAGACATCGAACGCAAGCTCAATAAATTGCCCACCCTGAACCCGCAGGTGAGGCGCTTACAGCGCTTGATGATCGGCCATGCCACGGACTTGGAACTGGATTCGCACGGGCGAATCTTGCTGCCCGCCAATTTGCGCGAATTCGCTCAATTGACGCGCGACGCGATGCTGATCGGGCAGGGAATGCGATTCGAACTGTGGGATGAGGCGCGCTGGAACGAGCGACGCGACGAATGGTTGGCAAGTCCGGAAAGCACCACGGACCTGCCGGCTGAACTTGACACGTTGTCGTTCTAACCGGTCGGTGCGGTGGAAGAAATTGCGGGGGTTCACACCGCGGTCCTGTTACCTCAGGTGCTGGCGGCGTTGAACATACGGGCAAGTGGCATCTACATGGACGCCACTTTTGGGCGGGGCGGACATGCAGGGGCGATTTTGGAGAAGCTTATCGCGAATGGCCGACTGCTCTGCCTCGACCGTGACCCCGAGGCTGTTGCCGCGGCCCGAGCCCGCTTCTCGAACGATCCTCGCGTCTCGATTTTTCTCGCACGGTTCTCCGCGCTCGCCGCGTGCGCCGATGCGGTTCAGCCGGGACTCAAACTCGACGGCATTCTCTTCGACCTCGGGGTCTCATCGCCGCAGATCGACGATGCGTCGCGCGGATTCAGCTTCATGCAGGACGGGCCTCTCGACATGCGCATGACAGCCGGCGAAGGCGCCAGCGCCGCCGATGTGGTCAACCATGCGCCGCTTGATGAACTCATCCGCATCTTCCGCGAGTTCGGCGAGGAGCGCTTGGCGCCGCGCATCGCGCGCGCCATCGTCGCGGACCGCCGCACCAAGCCATTCGAGCGCACCCTCGAGCTCGCCGAGATGATCGCGCGGGTGGCGCGCAGCAAAGAGCGGCACAAGCATCCCGCGACGCGCGTCTTCCAGGCGCTGCGCATCTACGTCAACGGCGAGCTCAAGGAAATCGAAATCGCGCTCGACAGCGCCCTTGAGCGGCTGGCGCCGTCCGGCAGGCTGGCCGTGATCAGCTTCCATTCGCTCGAAGACCGCATGGTGAAGCAGTTCATGCGGCGCCATTCGCTGGCCGATCCCATGTATGCCGGTCTGCCCGATATCCCGGTGCATGCGCGGCCCAAGCTGCGGCTCGTTGGCAAGGCCGTCGACGCCGACGACCACGAAATCTCGCTGAATCCGCGCTCGCGCAGTGCGCATCTGCGGATTGCCGAACGTCTCGACACGGGAGTAGCCGCATGAAATATCGCCGTTCGCTGCTGCTGATTCTGCCGCTTCTGTGGCTGGCGGTGCTGGGGTCCGCGGTACAGGTGATTTATGAGCGCCACAAGGCGCGCGACATGTTCGTGCGCCTGGAGAAGCTCAACGCCGAACGCGATTCGCTCGAGATGGATTGGGGACGCCTGCAGCTCGAGCAAAGCTATTGGTCTTCGCACGCGTTCGTCGAGCGGGTGGCCAACTCCAAGTTGCAGATGAACCTGCCCCAGACCCGCGACGTGAGGATTGTCCGGCCGTGAAATTGCGCTCCGGCGAAAACGAACGACCCGCGAAATCCTATCGCTGGCGATCCGCGGTGGTTCTGGGCCTGGTGGTGCTGGGCGCCATCGGCCTCGCGGCGCGCGCGGTCGAGTTGCAGCTGGTCGATCACCTGTTTTTCGCCAAGCAGGGCGACGACCGCTCGATGCGTGTGGTGAAAATCGCGGCGCATCGCGGCGCGATCACGGACCGCAACGGCGAGCCGCTGGCGATGAGCACGCCGGTGGACAGCATCTGGGTCAATCCGGGGGAACTTAACGACAACATCGACCAGTTGCCGAAACTGGCTCGTGCACTCAAGGAAGACCAGCAGACGCTCGCGCGGCGCATCACCAGCAATCTCGACCGCGAATTCTTGTACCTGGTGCGCCACATGGCGCCCGAGCAGGCGGCACGCATCAAGGCGCTGGGAATCCCGGGCGTGTATCTGATGCGCGAGTACCGCCGCTACTATCCGGCCGGCGAAGTGTCGGGCCATGTGGTCGGATTCACCACCGTCGATGACAAGGGCCAGGAGGGCCTGGAGCTTGGCTATGACCAATTGCTGAACGGCGAGGATGGGGCGAAGCGGGTCATCCAGGATTCGTACGGTCGCTACGTCGAAAACGTCGAGAGCATCCGCGCGCCGCGCCCGGGACGCGATCTGGTGACCAGCATCGATCTGCGCATCCAATATCTGGCCTACCGCGAGCTCAAAGCGGCGATGCAGGAATATCGTGCGCGCGCCGGCTCTGTGATCGTCATCGATGTCGAGACGGGCGAAGTGCTGGCAATGGTGAACCAGCCTTCGTACAACCCCAATGACCGCGAGCAGTTGAAGCCGGAGCTGTACCGCAATCGCGCGGCCACCGACATCTTCGAGCCCGGCTCGAGCATCAAGCCTTTCATCATGGCCGCGGCACTGGCGTCCGGACAGTACCGTCCCGACAGCGTGATCGATACCGCGCCGGGATTTTTGAAAGTGGGCTCCAAGGTGTTCGAGGATGAGCACAATTTGGGCTCGGTTGATCTGGCGACGATCCTGGCGAAGTCCAGCAATGTCGGCACGGCGAAGGTGGCGCTGTCGCTGCAGCCGGAACAGATCTGGAGCACGTTGACCGGTTTGGGTTTGGGCCAGACCACGGGCAGCAACTACCCGGGCGAGTCCGCGGGCATGCTGAGCAACTACGCGCACTGGCGGCCGATTGGGATCGCCACGCTGTCGCATGGCTATGGTCTTTCGGTCACTCCGCTGCAGTTGGCGCATGCGTACGCGACCATCGGCGCCGGCGGCATCAAGCGGCCCATTTCGTTCGAAAAGGTTTCGGGCCCTGTGCACGGCGAGCGTGTGATGGATCCGAAGGTCTCGCGCGAGCTGATTCAGTTGATGGAGCAGGTGGTGGAGAAGGGCGGTACGGCGACGCGCGCCTCGCTCATCGGCTATCAGGTATCGGGGAAGACAGGCACCGCGTTCAAATCGATCGCCGGCGGCTATTCCACCGACCGAATCATGGCGGTATTTGCCGGCTTGGTGCCGGCCTCGCATCCGAAACTCGCCACGGTGGTGGTGATCGACGAGCCAAGCCGGGATTTGCACGAGGTCGGCACGCTGGCCCAGGGCGGAACAGTAGCGGCACCGGTATTCTCGAGCGTCATGTCGGGCGCCCTGCGGCTCATGGATATCGCGCCAGATGATTTGCAGAACGTGCCGGCGGCCGCGCTGGTGCAGGCGAACGACAACCCATGAGCGCGGCTCTCATGTGGCTGCTCGATGGCATCGCGAAGACTCCCAATTCGGACGCGCGCGTGTCGGATCTGACGCTTGACAGCCGCCAGGCTCGCCCCGGCAGCTTGTTTTTCGCGCTGCCGGGCTTGAAGGATCACGGCCTGAAGTTCGCAGCCGATGCCGCCGCGCGTGGCGCGAGCGTGGTGTTGTGGGAACCGACCGCTGAGATTGACGGCGAGAGGACCGTGTCCAAGCTGCCGGCGGGTGTATTCGCGGCGGCGGTACCGAATTTGAAAAGCCTGGTGGGGCGCATCGCGGACCGGTTCTTCAACTGGCCTTCCTCGCAGCTTCGCATCACCGGAATTACCGGCACCAACGGCAAGACCACCACCGCGTACCTGCTGGCGCAGTGCCTGGAGCGATTGGGAAATGCGGCGGCGTACATGGGCACCATCGGGTGGGGTCGGCCCGCCGCGCTCACCGAACCGACGCACACCACGCCCGACGCGGTCACGGTGCATCGCACGCTCGCGCAACTGCGCAGCGCCGGCGTGCGCGAAGTGGCGATGGAAGTGTCCTCGCACGCGCTCGACCAGAGCCGCGTGGATGGCGTGCGCTTTCATGCCGCGGCGTTCACCAATCTGACGCGGGATCACCTGGACTATCACGGCAGCATGAAGGAGTACGGCGCCGCCAAGGCCAAGCTCTTTCAGGCTACCGATCTCAAGCACATCGTCTTCAACATCGGCGATGAGTTCGGCCGCGCGCTGGCGCGCGACTATGCCGGCGGCGCCTCCTTGATCGCGGTGTGGGTGGGCGCAGGCGAATCGGCGTGGCTCGCGGATCGCGCGCTGCATGCGACGCAGGTACGCATGGAGCCGCGCGGAATTTCGATTGAAGTGGACGGCAGCTTCGGCAAGGTCGAGGTGAAGACGCAGCTCATGGGCCGCTTCAACGCCGAGAACTCCTTGGTGGTCATCGGCTGCCTGCTGTCGCTCGGCGTTTCCTTGGCCGAAGCGGCCGAGGCGCTGGCCGAATGCAAGCCGGCGCCGGGCCGCATGGAAGTGGTCAAGGCCGACGCGCGCAACAAGCCGACCGTGGTGGTCGATTACGCGCACACGCCCGATGCGTTGGCGAAGGCCTTGAGCGCGGCGCGCGAGCATTGCGAAGGCGCTTTGTGGTGCGTATTCGGCTGCGGCGGCGACCGCGATTCCGGCAAACGCCCCGTCATGGGCTCGATTGCCGAGAGTCTCGCCGATCAGATCATCGTCACCGATGACAACCCGCGTTCCGAAGATCCGCAGGCCATCACCCAGGACATCGTCAGGGGCATCAAAGCGCGCGCGGTGCGCGTGATCCACGATCGCGGCGAAGCCATCGCCACGGCCTTGAAGGAAGCCAACGCGATCGATCTGGTGCTGATCGCGGGCAAGGGCCACGAGGATTATCAGATTTACGGCGAAACGCGGCGCGCTTTCAGCGATCGCACCGAGGCGCTGCGCTACCTGGGAGCCGCGGCATGAAGCGCACGCTGCGAGATGCCGCAAAAGTCGTGGGCGGCGAACTCATCGGCGAGGACCGGCCTTTTGGCTGCGTTTCCACAGACAGCCGCACCTTGAAGCCCGGTGCGTTGTTCGTTGCTTTGCGCGGCCCTAATTTCGACGGTGCGGCATTCGTGCAGGCGGCTGCTGCGCAAGGCGCCATCGGCGCCCTGACCGAACGGGCGACGCCGGCGCCGTTGCCGCAGGTGGTGGTGCCCGACGCGCTGCGCGCGCTGCAAGAGTTGGCCAGGAGCTGGCGCGCCGATTTCACCTTGCCCGTGCTCGCCGTCGCCGGCAGCAATGGCAAAACCACGGCAAAGGAAATGACCGCCGCCATCTTGTCGCGCATGGGCTTGGTGATGGCGACCCACGGCAATCTCAACAATCATATCGGCGTGCCGGTGACGCTGATGCGCCTGGAAGCCTCGCATCGCAGCGCGGTGATCGAGATGGGCGCCAATGCGATCGGCGACGTCGCGGCGCTCATGAGCGTGGCGCAGCCCACCATCGGTCTGATCACCAACGCCGGCGCGGAGCATTTGGAAGGATTCGGCAATTTGGACGGCGTTGCGAAGGGTGAGGGCGAAACGGTGTCCTGCCTGAAACCGGAAGGAACCGCCATCATAAACGCGGACGATGCCTACGCCGACTATTGGCGCGGCGTGTCCGGCACCCGTCGCATTGTCAGCTTCGGCGTGCATAAGCCCGCGGACTTCGCGGCGAAGAATGTTTTTCAAGGCATCGAGCGCGGCGAATTCGCAACGCGCTTCACCCTGGTGTCTCCCCTGGGGGAACGCGCGGTCATGCTGAAGGCGGGCGGTGCGCACAACGTCGGCAACGCACTCGCTGCGGCGGCGGCCGCCAGCGCCGCCGGCGCATCGCTCGAGGACATCGCGTTGGGGCTGGCGGATTTCCGCGCCGTCTCAGGCCGTCTGCAGCTCAAGGCAGGAACACGCGGCAGCTGGATCATCGACGATTCTTATAACGCCAATCCCAGCTCGGTGCGCGCCGGCCTCGAGGTATTGCGGTCGCTCACGGGCGTCACCTGGTTGGTGCTCGGAGATATGGCCGAACTCGGCGATGTCAGCCACGACAGCCATGCGCACATCGGCTCATATGCGCGCGACTGCGGCGTCAAACGCCTGTTCTCCGTGGGACCTTTGAGCTCGCGGGCGGTGGAGACATTCGGCTCCGGCGGCGAGTGGTTCGCCGACACCGATTCGTTGACGCGCCGTCTGCAGGCGGAACTGTCGCCCGGCGTGACGGTGCTGATCAAAGGCTCGCGCATCAATCGTTTGGAGCGCGTGGTGCAAGCCGTCACCGGCACCGGCAGCGGCTCCGGCTCTGGTCCCATGATGAGAGCGAGCTAAGGCCCGTGCTGCTTTATCTCACCGAATACCTGGCCAGATTCTACAACGGCTTCCATGTGTTCCAGTACCTCACGCTGCGCGGAATTCTCGCCGCCGTCACCGCCTTGCTGATGGCGCTGTTCATCGGGCCGCGCATGATTTCGCTGCTCAGCCATTATCAGATCGGCCAGGTGGTGCGCACCGACGGACCGCAGTCCCATTTGCAAAAGCGCGGTACTCCCACCATGGGCGGCGGGTTGATCCTGGTCGCGATGGGCATCGGCACGCTGTTGTGGGCGGATCTGTCCAGCCGTTTCGTATGGGTGTTGCTCGGCACCACGCTGGCATTCGGCCTGATCGGCTTCTACGACGATTATCTCAAGCTGGTGGTAGGGAACTCCAAGGGCCTCGCCGCGCGCTACAAATATCTTGCTCAATCGGTCGCGGCGCTCACCATCGCGTTGGTTCTGCACAGCATGCATCAGTCCCCGGCCGAGACGTCGCTGTACGTGCCCTTCTTCAAGGCGGTCGCGCTGCCAATGTCGACGCTGGGTTTCGTCGCCTTTGCCTACTTCGTCATCGTCGGCACCAGCAACGCGGTGAATCTGACCGACGGCCTCGACGGTCTGGCCATCATGCCCGCCGTGATGGTCGCCGCGGCGCTCGGGGTCTTTGCCTATGCCACGGGCAACGTCAATTTCGCGCGCTACCTGCAAATCCCGTTCATCAACGGCGTGGGCGAGGTGCTCATTTTCAGCGCGACACTGGTGGGCGCCGGCTTGGGATTCCTGTGGTTCAACTCGTACCCGGCGCAGGTTTTCATGGGCGATGTGGGCGCGCTGGCCATCGGTGCATCGCTCGGCACCATCGCCGTCATCGTGCGCCAGGAACTCGTGCTGTTCGTGATGGGCGGCGTGTTCGTACTCGAGACCGTCTCGGTCGTGCTGCAGGTCGCCTCATTCAAGCTCACGGGCAAGCGGATATTCCGCATGGCCCCCATTCATCATCATTTTGAACTCAAGGGCTGGGCGGAACCCAAAGTTATCGTGCGCTTTTGGATCATCAGCTTCGTGCTGGTGTTGGCGGGTCTTGCAACCTTGAAGATCCGCTGATGCACAGCCTCGTCGTCGGCCTTGGCAAAACCGGGGCGTCGTGTGTGCGCTTCCTGGTCAAGCGCGGCGATCGCGTCAGCGTGACCGACACGCGCAGCCAGCCGCCCGGTCTCGCCGAGCTCGGCAACCTGGCGGCGACGGTGGATCTGCGGCTCGGCGGATTCGACCTGTCGGTGCTCGAGGGCGCGGGGCAGGTGCTGATGTCGCCCGGCGTTTCGCTCGACGAGCCCATCGCCAAGACAGCGCGTGCGCGGGGCATCGATGTGCTGGGCGATGTGGAGCTCTTCGCGCGCGAGGCGCGGGCCCCGGTGATCGGTATCACCGGCACCAACGGCAAGAGCACGGTGACGACGTTGGTGGCGCGCTTCGCGGCGGCAGCCGGACGGCGCGTGCTGGCCGGCGGCAATCTGGGTGAGCCCGCGCTCGATCTGCTCGACCAACCCAAGCCGGACTTATACGTGCTGGAGCTGTCGAGCTTTCAGTTGGAGACCACCTCGTCCTTGGTGCTCTCGGCCGCGGTCGTGCTGAACGTCAGCGCCGATCACCTGGACCGCTATCCTTCAGTGGAAGCGTATGCGCGCGCCAAGGGCCGAATCTTTGCGAAGGCCTCCACGGCGGTGCTGAACGTCGATGATCCGTGGGTGCTCGCGATGCGCGATCAAGCCTATCGCAGCGATTCGACCCGCACCATCACCTTTTCGATTGAGCACGCGAATGCGGATTTCTCACTGGTGCGCAGCGGCGCACAGATCTTTCTGGCGCGGTGCGGCGAGAGATTGCTGGACACCGCGCGCATGAAGATTTCCGGTTTGCACAATGCCGCCAACGCTCTCGCGGCCCTGGCCCTGGGAGAAGCCGCGGGCTTGCCGATGCCCAGCATGCTGCAGGCGCTGGAATCCTTTCCCGGTCTGTCGCATCGCTCTTCGTGGGTGGCGGACGTGGACGGCGTACGCTACATCGACGACTCCAAGGGCACCAATGTCGGGGCCACGAAGGCCGCGGTCGCCGGCATGTCAGGCCCCTTGGTGGTGATTGCAGGGGGCGAAGGCAAGGGCCAGGACTTTACGCCGCTGGCCAAGGCGTTTCGCGGCAAGGTGCGCGAGGCGGTGCTGATCGGCAAGGACGCGCCCGCCATCGCGGCCGCACTCAAGGGCGTCTGCGAGGTTCGGCGTGCGAACTCGATGGAGCAGGCCGTGGCAGAGGCCGCGCATGTCGCCCGTCATGGCGACACCGTGTTGTTGTCGCCGGCCTGCGCAAGTTTCGACATGTTTCGCGACTACGGTCATCGCGGCGATGCATTTGCCGCGGCGGTGATGACGCTGAAAGGCGCGACCCCGCCAGGCGGGACGCCATGAGCACCGCCACCATGTCGTACGGCGTGCGTGCGCGAGAGCGGATGCCCTTCGCCTGGGACACGATCACCTTGGGGTTGGTGGCGGCGTTGCTGCTTGTCGGGCTGATCATGGTCACTTCGGCCTCGATGGCCATCGCCGCGCGCGACATGAGCGATCCGTTCTACTTTCTCGAGCGGCAATTCATTTTCACGCTGGCAGGCGTGTTGTTCGCCTGGCTGGTCACCCGCATCCCCACCGAGATTTGGGACAAGTACGGCTTAGGCCTCTTGCTCTTGGGCCTGCTGCTCTTGACCTTGGTGCTCATCCCCGGCCTCGGCGCGCGGGTCAATGGCGCGCGCCGTTGGCTGCGCATCGGGGTGCTGAATTTTCAGGTGTCGGAGCTGGCCAAGGTGCTGGTGCTGACGTGGTTGTGCAGCTACTGCGTGCGCAAGCGCGCGGAGCTCGAGACGACGTTGCCGGGATTGATGAAGCCCTTCGGCCTGCTGTCGGTGACGGCGGTACTGCTGCTGATCGAGCCGGATTTCGGCGCCGCCACGGTCTTGTTCGCCACGGGCTTCGCGGTGCTGTTCATCGCGGGCGCGCGGCTGCGCTATGTGGCCCTGTTGGTTTCCACCGCGGTGCTGGCGTTCGCGCTACTGGCGCTGACCTCGCCCTATCGCTTGAAGCGGCTGCTGATTTTTCTGCATCCCTTCGATGACCCGTTCAACGGCGGCTTTCAGCTGACGCAATCCTTGATCGCGATCGGGCGTGGCTCCTGGTTCGGCGTCGGATTGGGAAGCAGCGTGCAGAAACTGTTCTACCTGCCGGAGGCGCACACGGATTTCGTGTTCGCCGTGCTGGCGGAGGAGCTCGGCCTGGTCGGCGTCATCGGCGTCATCGGCTTGTTCGTCGCGCTGGTGTGGCGCGCGTTTCACATTTCGCGCATGGCCTCGAAGGCGGGCCTGCGCTTCCAGGCCTACCTGGCGGCGGCCTTCGGCATCTGGCTGGGACTGCAAGCTACCGTGAATATCGGCGTCAACATGGGGGTGTTGCCCACCAAAGGGTTGACGCTGCCGCTCTTGAGCTACGGCCGCAGCAGCCTGCTGGTGAGCCTTGCATGGCTGGGCGTACTGCTGCGCATCTATCACGAGGTCAAGTGCAGCTCGCGCTCCGCCGTAACCCGCGTACCCGGGGGCAGCCGATGACGCGTGCGGCGGCAGGCAATGCGGATGCGGGCGGGCCTGTGCTCATCATGGCCGGCGGCACGGGTGGCCACGTGTTCCCGGCGCTCGCGGTGGCGAAGGTGCTGCGCTCGCGCGGCATCGCCGTGGTATGGCTGGGTGTTCCCGGCAGCATGGAATCGCGGCTGGTGCCTGCTCAAGGATTTCCGATCGAGTGGGTGCGCGTCGCCGGTATTCGCGGCAAAGGCGTACTGGCGTGGATGCTGGCGCCGCTGCGCATCGCCAATGCCGTCGCGCAGGCCATCGGCGTACTGCGCCGTGTCAGGCCGCGCTCGGTGCTGGGCGCCGGCGGCTATGTCAGCGGCCCCGGCGGCATTGCGGCCTGGCTCATGCGCATCCCGCTGCTCATCCACGAGCAGAATGCGATTGCCGGCATGACCAATCGCTGGCTGGCGCGCCTGGCGACGCAGGTGCTCGAAGCATTTCCCGACAGCTTTGGACCGCGGGTGCGCGCCAGCACCATCGGCAATCCGGTGCGCGAGGACATTGCGGCGCTCGCGACGCCCGCACAGCGCTTCGCGGCACGCGACGGACGCGCGCGTCTGTTGATCTTCGGCGGCAGCCAGGGCGCGCAGCGGTTGAACGTGGTGTTGCCGCAGGCGCTCGCGCGCTTGAATCCCGACACTCGTCCGCAGGTGCTGCATCAGACTGGCGAGCGCGGATTGGAATCGACCCGGGCGGCCTACCTTGCCGCGCAGGTGGAGGCGCAGGTGCTGCCCTTCATCGACGATATGGCCAAGACCTACGCGTGGGCGGATTTGGCGGTGTGCCGCGCGGGCGCAATGACCGTCGCGGAGCTGCAGGCCGCGGGACTGGGCGCGATTTTCGTGCCGCTGCCCATTGCGACGGATGATCACCAAACCGTGAATGCCGCCGTGATGGTGAGCGCCGGCGCCGCGCGCATCATCCAGGAGCGCGATCTCAATCCTGAGCGCTTGAGCGATCTCATCGCCGAGCTCATTGCCGATCGGGCGCGACTCTTGAAGATGGCGGAGGCAGCGCGCGCCGGGCGCAGCACCGATGCCGCGACGCGACTGGCGGACCTGTGCATCGCGGCGGGAATGGGCGCCGGGGCACACGCATGAGCAGGGGCACACCCATAGCTTCGGGCACGCCCACAACGCCGGGCGCGCGCATACCCTCCAACACGCGCATGCAAGATCGGATGCGGCGCATCCAGCGCATTCACCTGGTCGGCATCGGCGGCAGCGGCATGGGCGGCATTGCCGAGGTGCTGCTCAATTTGGGCTACGAGGTGCAAGGCTCGGATCTGAAAGGCAATGCCGTGACCGAGCGCCTCGGCCGCTTGGGGGTGAAGATTTTCATCGGCCACGACGAGAAGTACCTGGGTGAGTCCGACGTGGTGGTGGTGTCGAGCGCGGTGAACCGCTCCAACCCGGAAGTGGCCGCTGCGCTCGCAAAGCGCATTCCCGTGGTCGCGCGAGCGGAAATGCTGGGCGAGTTGATGCGCTTTCGCTACTCGATCGCCGTCGCAGGGACGCATGGCAAGACCACGACCACGAGTCTGGTGGCGAGCGTGTTGGCGGAAGCGGGGCTCGATCCCACTTTTGTCATTGGCGGCCGCTTGAAGAGCGCGGACAGCAACGCGCGGCTGGGCGCCGGCCGATATTTGGTGGCGGAAGCCGATGAGAGCGATGCCTCGTTCATGCACCTGCAGCCGATGATCGCCATCGTTACCAACATCGACAACGATCATCTCGCGACCCACGACGGCGATTTTGCCCGGCTCAAGCAGAGCTTCGTCGATTTCCTGCACAACCTGCCGTTCTACGGTCTGGCTGTGCTGTGCGGCGACGATGAGCATGTGGCCAGCATTTTGGAATCCGTGGGCCGCCCCTATGTCACGTATGGTTTCGGCGAGAGTGCGGATATTCGCGCGGTCAACGTGCAGCGCCTTGGACTGCAATCCCGCTACGAGGTGCTGCGCGCCGATCACGCGCCGCTGACCGTCACCGTGAACTTGCCGGGCCGTCACAACGTATTGAACTCGCTGGCGGCGGTTGCCGTGGCCAGCGAACTCGATATTCCCGATGCGGTGATCCAGCACGCGCTGGCGAATTTCCAGGGCATCGATCGGCGCCTGCAGCAACTCGGCGAGATCCAGTGGCCGGGCGGCAGCGCCTTGATCGTGGATGACTACGGTCACCACCCGACGGAAGTCGCCGCGACCCTCGAGGCGGTGCGCCAGGGCTGGCCGACAAGACGCTTGGTGCTGGTGTTTCAGCCGCATCGCTATACGCGGACGCGGGATTTGCTGGACGACTTCGGGCGGAGCTTAAGCGAATGCGACGTGCTCTTGGTCACGGAAGTGTACGCAGCCGGCGAAGCGCCGATCGCCGGCGCCGATGGCCGCGCGATCTGCCGCGCGGTGCGCAGCCGCGGCGTCATCGAACCGGTGTTCGTCGAAAGCGTCGACGACCTCGCCGATTCGCTGCGCGCCGTGCTGCACGACGGCGATGTGGTGCTGACCATGGGTGCCGGCAATCTTGGGCAGGTGGCCCAGGACCTGAAGCGCCGCTTCTCAGGAGCCGCGGCATGAACGCGCAACACGCCGTGGAACTGGCACCGGAATTCAGCGCCCGTGTGCTGCGCGATGTCCCGATGGCCAAGCACACCTCCTGGCATGCCGGTGGGCCGGCCGATTTCCTGTTCACGCCGCGCGACATCATGGATCTCGCCTCATTCATCCGACAGTTGCCTTTGGAAGTGCCGCTGCTGTGGATCGGCTTGGGCAGCAACCTGTTGGTGCGCGACGGCGGCGTGCGCGGCGCCGTGGTGGCCACGCATGGCGCGCTGGGAGCGCTCGAACGCCACAGTGCGACACGCATCCGTGCGGAAGCGGGGGTGCCCTGCGCGCGCATCGCCCGACAGTGCGTCAAGTGGGGCTTGGGACCTGCGGAATTTTTTGCCGGCATTCCAGGAACGCTTGGCGGGGCGCTTGCCATGAATGCCGGCGCGTGGGGCGGTGAGACCTGGAAGCATGTGGTCGAAGTGGAAGTCCTGGACCGCAAGGGCGTACGGCACACGCGCGCGCCAGCGGAATATGAAATCGGCTATCGCCAGGTAAAGGGACCCGGGAACGAGTGGTTCATCGGGGCGCGCCTGGAATTCGAGCGCAAGCCGGGCGTCAATACCGATGCCATCAAGGAGCTGCTCGACAAACGGCGCGAGACGCAGCCCATCGGCGAATGGAGTTGCGGCTCGGTGTTCACCAATCCGCCGGGCGATCATGCCGCGCGCTTGATCGAGGCCGCGGGCTTGAAGGGCTTTCGCATCGGCGACGCGTCGGTGTCCGAGAAGCATGCCAATTTCATCATCAACCACGGGAATGCGCGCGCTGCCGACATCGAGGCATTGATTTCGCACGTGCAGAAGACCGTCGCTGCGAAAGACGGCGTAGAGCTGCACACGGAAGTGCGCATCGTCGGAGAGCCGGCATGAGCCTGCTCAAAGAAAGCGCCCTGCGGCGCGTGACCTCGGCGAAGGACTTCGGCAAGACCGCGGTGCTCCTGGGCGGGGACTCGAGCGAGCGCGAGATTTCGCTGCTGAGCGGCAATGCGGTATTGGCCGCCTTGAAGCGACGCGGCGTGGATGCGCATGCCTTCGATCCTTTGGATCGGCCCATCCAGGCGCTGCGCAGCGAGGGTTTCGAGCGGGTGTGGATTGCGCTGCACGGACCCGGCGGCGAGGACGGCACCATGCAGGGGGCGCTCGAATGGATCGGCATGCCTTACACCGGCAGCGGCGTGCTCGCCTCGGCGCTGACCATGGACAAGCTCAAGACCAAGCGCGTAGTGGTCGGCGCCGGCTACGCCGCGCCGGAGTATGCGGTGCTGTCGAGCCCGGCGGATCTTGACGCCGCGCTGAAGCGCATCGGTCTGCCCATGATGGTCAAGCCGGCGAGCCAAGGCTCGAGCGTGGGCATGACCAAGGTCAAGGCCGCGGTGGAACTGATGGGCGCCTACGCGGAAGCGCAGGCCATCGATCCGGTGGTATTCGCGGAAGCGTTCGTCAGCGGCGACGAGTACACCGTGTCGATATTGCAGGGCGCGGCACTGCCGTCCATCCGCATCGTGCCCGCCACGGAATTCTATGACTACCAGGCCAAGTACTTCCGCGACGATACGCAGTACTTCTGCCCCAGCGGACTCAACCCCAGGGACGAAGCCGAGCTGCAGGCCGCGGCGCTGGCCGCGTTCAAGGTCACCGATTGCTTGGGCTGGGGCCGGGTCGACTTCATGCGCGATCGGGCCAGCAACAAATTCTATTTCATCGAGATCAATACCACGCCGGGGATGACCAGCCACAGCCTGGTGCCGATGGCGGCGCGCCAGGCCGGAATCGACTTCGAAGAACTGGTGTGGCGGGTGCTGGAAACCAGTTTTGCGAGGACGCGCAAATGAACACACGGCGGTTCAGATGATCGGCGCAATGAGTCGCAATCGCTTCAAGAAGAAGCCGAAGGCGGACAAGAAGCAGTGGCAGTGGCCCGCGTTCTTCAGCAACTGGCGCGTGTATGCGCGCCGCGGCAGCCTGGTGCTGGTGTTGGTGGCCGCCTTGAGCGCGCTGACCTGGGCGCTCGATCGCCCGGTGAAGGTGATTTCCATCGACGGCAGCTTTCAACGGGTGAGTCCCGGCCAGATCGAAAAGGCGGTGGCGCCGTTCGCCAATCAAGGCTTCATGTCGGCCAACCTTGCCGACGTCCAGCGCGCAGTCGAGTCGCTGCCGTGGGTGGACCACGCGCGCATCGCGCGGCGCTGGCCGAACAGCCTGCGCGTCAGCGTGACCGAGCAAACCGCGGCGGCGCGCTGGGGCGAGTCGGGCCTGCTCAACACCCGCGGCGAACTGTTCGTGAGAACCGCGGCTCACGTGCCCGTCGAGTTGCCGCGCTTGAGCGGGCCCGAAGGCAGTGAATCGCAGGTGGCGCAGCGCTATCTCGCAGTGCAGGGCCGCATGCTCGAAGCCGGCCTGCGCATCGCGGCGCTGCGCCTCGATGAGCGCGGTGCCTGGGAGATGGACCTGGACAGCGGCGTGACCGTGCGCCTAGGCCGGCGCGATGTGGATGAGCGCATCGATCGCTTCATTCACACCGCATCGCAAGTGATTGCGCATCGCCTGACGGAAATCAATTACGTGGATATGCGCTATTCCAATGGCTTTGCCATCGGCTGGCGCAACCAAGGCACCCCGGCTTCCGGGCCGGGCAAACATCTCGAAGATGCCGACGCTTAAAGGAAATTTTTAAAGACATGGCAAAGCGCTCTGATCGCAATTTATTGGTTGGCCTGGACATTGGCACCAGCAAGGTGGTCGCCATCGTGGGCGAAATCAAGACCGACGGCGCGCTGGAAATCATCGGCATCGGCAGCCATCCCTCGCGCGGCTTGAAGAAGGGCGTGGTAGTAAATATCGAGTCCACGGTGCAGTCCATCCAGCGCGCCGTGGAAGAAGCCGAGCTCATGGCGGGCTGCGAAATCCACTCGGTGTACGCCGGCATCGCCGGCAGCCACGTGCGCAGCCTGAACTCGCACGGCATCGTCGCCATCAAGGACAAAGAAGTGGTGCAGGGCGATGTGGAGCGGGTGATCGATGCCGCCAAGGCGGTCGCGATCCCGGCCGACCAGAAGATCCTGCATGTGCTGCCGCAGGAATACATCATCGACACGCAGGAAGGCATCCGCGATCCCATCGGCATGTCCGGCGTGCGCCTCGAGGCCAAGGTGCACATCGTCACCGGCGCCGACAGCGCCGCGCAGAACATCGTCAAGTGCGTGCAGCGCTGCGGCCTGGCGGTGGACGACATCGTGCTCGAGCAGCTGGCCTCGAGCTACGCCGTGCTTACCGAGGATGAGAAGGATCTCGGCGTATGCATGGTGGACATCGGCGGCGGCACCACCGACATCGCGGTGTTCGGCGGCGGCGCGATCCGCCACACGGCGGTGATTCCGATCGCCGGCGATCAAATCACCAATGACATCGCGGTGTCCATGCGCACGCCAACGCAGTACGCCGAGGACATCAAGATCAAGTACGCCTGCGCGCTGTCGCAACTCGCGAACCCCGACGAGACCATCGAAGTTCCGAGCGTGGGGGATCGTCCGCCGCGCCGCCTGGCGCGCCAGACCCTCGCCGAGATCGTCGAACCCCGCTACGAGGAACTGTTCGGGCTCATCCGCGATGAATTGCGCCGCGCGGGCCTGGAGGAGCAGGTGGCGACCGGCATCGTGCTCACCGGCGGCAGCGCAAAGATGGAAGGCGCGATCGAACTCGCCGAAGAAGTGTTCCACATGCCGGTGCGCTTAGGGGTGCCGCAGTACGTCACGGGATTATCGGAGGTGGTGAGCAACCCGATTCACGCCACCGGCGTGGGTCTTTTGCTCTACGCCAAAAGCAACATGGATTCACAACGCACGGAAGCGCCGCTGCTCGCGGGCGGCATGAAGAACTTGCTGGAGCGGATGAAAGCCTGGTTTCAGGGCAATTTTTGATTTTGGGTATCAATTTCTGATTTGAGTCGATTAAACCTTACGTAGGAGAACTGGAATGTTCGAACTGATGGATTCTTATAGCCAAAGCGCCGTCATCAAGGTGCTGGGCGTGGGCGGCGGCGGCGGCAACGCGGTCTCGCACATGGTCCAGGCCGGACTCGAGGGCGTGGATTTCATATGCATCAACACCGATGCGCAGGCGCTGAAGCACTCCAAGGTGCGCACCGCTTTGCAGATCGGCTGCAACATCACCAAGGGCTTGGGCGCCGGCGCCGACCCGGAAGTGGGCCGGCAGGCAGCGATGGAAGACCGTGACCGCATCATCGAGCTCATCGAGGGCTGCGACATGCTGTTCATCACTGCCGGCATGGGCGGCGGCACCGGCACGGGCGCGGCGCCGGTGGTGGCGCAGGTCGCGAAGGAGCTCGGCATCCTCAC
>DASYIN010000114.1:0-4463 GCA_035997505.1 Steroidobacteraceae bacterium
TGACTGCCGTGTCGGGCAGCGGCCCTGCATATTTTTTCTTGTTCATGGAAGCGCTCGAGGCGGCGGCGCATGAGCGCGGACTGCCCACCGAAGTCGCGCACCGCCTGACCTTGGAAACGGCGTTTGGCGCCGCGCAAATGGCGCGCCAATCCGCCGATTCTCTGGCGACCTTGCGCGAGCAGGTCACCTCCAAGGGAGGGACAACCGCGGCGGCGCTGGAGGTCCTTAACGCGGCGGGTCTTCGTGCTATCGTCGCGCACGCGGTGGCCGCAGCCGACCGCCGTTCAGCGGAACTCGCCGCCGAATTCGGCGCTCCTTGAGTTGACATGATTCCGGTCGGGGCCGCCTCGGCCCCGTTGAGAGGTAGCGCGCAGCGCTTAAAATGGAAGCGATCAGATATATCGTCGACATGTTGTTGTGGCTGCTGCTGCTGGCCTTCGTCTTGCGGCTGCTGTTTCAATTGGTGCGGGCCGACTTCCGGGATCCGATGGCCGATGCCATCGTGCGCGTGACGAATTGGCTGATATTGCCGCTGCGCAAGCTGTTGCCGCCCGTGGGAAAGATCGATACGGCCACCGTCATCGCCGTGCTGTTGGTGGCCGGCGCGCGCACACTCACGTTGATGGCCATAAGCTCCGGTGGTGTGGGCGACTGGCTCGTGTTCCTGCGCGTCACCCTCCTGGATCTCTTAGGACTGCTGTTGCGCGTTTATCTGTTCGCGATGCTGCTCTACTGGTTGACCAGCTTCGTGAGCTCGAGCGGTTATGCCCCGGGAGTGCGGTTGCTGGCACAGCTGTGCGAACCGATCTTAAAACGCGTGCGCCGAGTTATTCCGCCCATCGGACAAATAGATTTTTCTTTCCTCTGGGTGTCGATCGCAATCGGTGCGTTGCTTGTGCTTCTGCGTTGAACATCGCATCGTACATGCCTGATATCACTGTGAACCCACGCAACTCTTGCGAGGCTTTTCCCTGCTTCGCAAACGCGAAGAGCTGAAAAACCAGGGCGAATTGCTTCTATTTAAAAAATCTTTTTTTTCAAATGCGCTAAACATCGGCTTTTTTCTATGTTATTTTCGGCGCCGAGTTGAATTAGAGGGCGATTTTGCCCACGTTGGGCACTTCAATGCCCGCTCGCGCAAACATTAGCAGGAGATTTAATATGGCGAAAAAGAATGCAGCACCGACCAAGTCTGAAATTCTCGCTACCATTTCGAAGGAAACAGAGCTCTCTAAGAAGCAGGTCGGAGCCGTGTTTGACTCGCTTGGCGGCACGATCAAGAAGAGTCTGCGAGGTCACGGCTTGTTCACGTTGCCAGGACTTTTGAAGATGAAAGTCGTAAAGAAGCCCGCCACGAAGGCACGCGAGGGCGTCAATCCTTTCAATGGCGAAAAGATGATGTTCAAGGCCAAGCCGGCGAGCAAGAAAGTGCGCATCGCCGCGCTCAAGACGCTCAAGGAATTCGTGAACTGATTTGATTTAGGCTTAGGAGCGGCTGAGGCAGCTCGGCCGCTTCGAATTGCCTGCTTTCTTTGGGCCTATTCGATTCCGACCAGCTCCACGTCGAACACCAAGGTGGCGCCCGGCGGAATGACCCCGCCCGCGCCCGCATCGCCGTAGGCCAGCTCGGGGGGAATGACGAGCCGGCGGCTCTCCCCGACCTTCATACCGACCACGCCTTGATCCCAACCCTTGATCACGGAACCCGTGTCCAGGGGAAACTTGAAGGGTTCCCTGCGGTCGCGCGAGCTGTCGAATTGCTTGCCCTTATGATCCGCGGCGCCTGCTTCGTACAACCAGCCCGTGTACTGGACCACCGCAATTTGACCGCCGCCGATGGCGGCGCCCGTCCCCGGTTTGAGCGTGGTTTTCTGCAGTCCCGTCACGATATTGGCAGGCGGCGGCGCGGCTGCCGCAGGCGGCGCTTCGGATTTGCCGCCGCAAGCCGCGGCCAGCACGACGCACATCAGGAGGCTCAATTTGGAAAAATTCATGGATGCCATGGACGGCATCATAATTGAAATTGCGGCGCCGCGCGTTCCGGCTACGCGACGCGCAGCAGCGCAGCGCACACCGCGCAGGTTGCAGCGCTGCTGGCAACCGCGAGGCCGATTTCCTCGCTCCACCCCATCGCGAACAGTCGCAAAGCGCCGACGGCATCGTCGACTTCATCCACCACTTGCAGCACCCATTCCATTCGCAAAGTCTAGGTGCATGGCCTACAGCTAACCGTGAGTGGGATCACAACCTGGGCACGGCAATCGGCTTGCTATGGCGCGTACGGCTGCGTAGGCTCTACGCACAATGCAGCGCATTCTCGTCCTGAACCCCAAGGGGGGTTCGGGTAAAACGACGATAGCCACCAATCTCGCCAGCTATTTTGCGATTTCGGGCGACCGTCCGCTGTTGCAGGACAACGATCCTCAGGCCTCCAGCAGCCGCTGGTTGAAAAAGCGCAGGCCCGATCAGCCATTCATCCACGGCGTCGCCGCGTTCGAGCGCAATACCCGCATGACGCGCGCCTGGCAGATGCGCATTCCGCCGGACGCCGCGCATGTCATCGTGGATACGCCGGCTGCGGTGCCGGCGCAGGAAATGCCGGATATGACAAAAAGCGCGGATGCCATCATCGTGCCGGTGCTGCCGTCCGATATCGACATTCATGCCTGCTCGAAATGCATCGCGGATTTGCTGCTGATCGCCAAGGTGCGGCGCGACGAGTATCGCATCGGCGTGGTGGCCAATCGCGTCAGGCGCAACACGGTGATTTATCAGTCGCTGATGCGCTTCCTGGAGACCCTGCGCATACCCGTGATCGCCACCCTGCGCGATTCGCAAAACTACGTCCGCGCCGCGGAACAGGGCTCAGGCATTCACGAAATGAAGCGCTACGTCGTGGAACAGGATCTTGAAGATTGGCAGCCGATGTTGGCGTGGCTGAAAGCGAAGGAAGATAAGGCCAGGGAATCCTCGGTGCTGCCCAGTGAAGGCATCAATCCGCTGCCGGTCACCGCCTGAAGCGGCCGCAGGCCAAAACCGCTTATTTTTTCTCGTCGAAATTGCCGCGGGCTTTTTCCGCCCAGTTCTTGTAGCTGTGCCAGTTGTACAGGCTGTTGGTGATCGCCGCATGGCGACCGCCGGTTTTGGCGGCAGCTGAGTCACCGCGCGGGGCCCTGCGGTCCACTCCGGTGTATCGAGTCTGATTCTTGAGTTCGCTCATCTCGTTTGCCTCTGTCGATGGTGACGACAGTAAGTGTGGTGCCCGGTCCTCGACAGGAACTGTGTCACGCGCAGCCGGCACTGTCGTGGCATGGCGACGAGGGTTGGGATGCGCATCTCACGATGCGTCGCGGTAAGTTAAATGGAAGAATTTTGGGCTCCCCGCCAGGCGTCGAACAGCGGCTTGAGTTCCTCGAGCGAGGATTCGAGGGCCGCCGGCAATAACGTCGTGTAAGAGTCCAGCAGCGCCATGGCGTTGCGCGCCGGATCGGTTCTGGTGGCCGCGCCCAGGCGGCGTGACATATCGCGATTCACCACGTGTAAATTCTCATAGAGATCCTTGAGCGTCGCGAAGCCGTGCGTATCGCCTGCGCCAGTAAGGTAGCGGGCGAGCAGAAACATGCAGACGCTGCGATACACGGTTTCCGCCTCGCTCGCAAAGGCCAGATGGAAGCGCGCCATCGGCCTCAGCCGATCGGTCCAAGGGCAGCCGGAGGTCGCCATGATCAAACCGAGCACCGAGCTCAAGGCCTGCTGCGCAGTGGTTTCAGCATGCACCGTGCGTTCGGGTTGAGAGACGGTCACGCCGACCGTATCGAAGGAAACCAACTCTTTGAGCGATTCCACCGCGGGCGCCATGTGCAGCGCGGAGGGACAATGCGTGTGCTCCTCCGTGCTCAAGGGACAATTCGCGCACTGACTGAACTTCAATTCGGTCCAAAACGGCGGCTCGGCAGGGGCCGGATTGGACAACCGGAAATTCGCGGCATCGAAGCTCAAATCCAGCTGTTTTTTCGAACCGTCGGGCAGGTCGAACCCATACCGTATATGCAGGTCCGGCGTCATGCCACGAGCCGATAGCACGGCTTGTATTCGGCCCCCGTGAATTTCATCCGGCCCTGCGCCACGAACGAGCGCAGCAACTGATCCAGCGGCTCCATGATGGAGGGCTCACCGGCCAGTTCGAACGGGCCAAACCGTTCAATGGCATTGATGCCGTACTCTTTGATGTTGCCCGCCACGATTCCCGAGAACGCTCGCCGCAAATTCGCCGCACGCTCATGCACGGGCTGATCGCGTGCCAGCCGCAGCGCGCGCATCGAAGCGTGCGTCACTTCGAACGGCAGCTGGAAATCCAGCGGAATCTTCAGCAGCCAGTTGAAGCCATAGGAATCGCTCGCCTGCTTGCGATAGTCGCGGACCTGCCCCAGCCCCTGCACCATGGCACGCGCGACGCCGGCAGG
>DASYIN010000115.1:0-11341 GCA_035997505.1 Steroidobacteraceae bacterium
GGCAGAGAATCTGCTGGAGTCGGAACTGTTCGGACACGAGCGCGGCGCATTTGCCGGCGCGACCCGCGCTCAGAAAGGTTTGTTCGAAACCGCCGATGGCGGGACCCTGCTCTTGGACGAGGTCGGCGACATGCCGATGCGGCTGCAGGTCAAATTGTTGCGTGTCCTGCAGGACAACACGATTCGCCCGGTTGGCGGCGCCGATGCCGTACAGACCAACGTCCGGATCATTTCCGCCACGCATCGCGATTTGCACGAATTGATGGTGGCGGGCACCTTTCGCGAAGACCTGTACTACCGGCTAAACGTGGTGCACATTGAAGTGCCTTCGCTCGGCCGGCGCCGCGAAGATATCCCGTTGCTGGTCGCCCACTTTCTGGAACAGATCGCCAAAGAAAGCGGCCAGCGCAAGATCTATGCGCCGGAAGCCGTGGAACTGCTCGCCACCGCCGAATGGCCCGGCAACGTGCGGCAGTTGTACAACGTGGTGCGGCAAAACGTCGCGCTCTCGCATGGGCCCATCATCACCGCGGAACTGGTGCAGCAGTCGCTCGGCGGCAATCCGACCCGCCTGCCCTCATTCGACGAGGCGCGCGATGAATTTACCCGCAACTATCTATCGCAGATCTTGCAGATCACGACCGGCAACGTGAGTCAGGCGGCGCGTCTTGCCAAACGCAACCGCACAGATTTCTATAAATTGCTGTCGCGTCATCAGTTGCTGCCGGACGACTTCAAGAAAGGCTAGCCCGCGGCTTTGCGCGCCCGCGCGCCTGAGTAGAACTCGGCGACCGACGCGACCACGTGCGTAAGCTGCGCCTCGGTGAGTTCCGGATAAATGGGAAGCGCCAGCGTTTCCTTGGCGGCCCGCTCGGACTCGGGAAAATCGCCCGCGACGTGCTCCAGATAGGCGAAGCACTGCTGCATGTGCAGCGGCACCGGATAATAAATCTCCGTGCCGATGCTGCGGGCGGTCAAGAAATCCTTCAGAGCGTCGCGGTCTTGCACGCGTACGACGTATTGGTTGAAGATGTGGCGGCCTTGCACTGAGGCTTTCGGCGTGATCACCTCGTTCGCAGTCCCCGCCGCGCCGAAGGCCGCGTCGTAGAATGCCGCATTCCGCTGGCGCGCCGCGGTCCAGCCGTCGAGGTATTTGAGCTTCACGCGCAATACGGCGGCCTGCAGTTCATCAATTCTGAAGTTGCCCCCGATCACGGAATGGAAATACTTCGGCTTGCCGCCATGCACGCGCAGCACGCGCATGCTTTCCGCAAGCTCCGCGTCATTGGTCGTGCACAATCCAGCGTCGCCGAAAGCGCCGAGATTTTTGCTGGGAAAAAATGAAAAGCAGCCGATATCGCCGATCGAACCCACGCGCACGCCCCGGTATTCGGTGCCGATGGCCTGCGCGGCATCCTCGATCACTTTCAGACGGTGTTGCCGGGCTGTCGCCATCAGCGGATCCATGTCGGCCGACTGGCCGTAGAGATGTACCGGCATCAGCCCCTTGATGCGGCCGCCCGTGCGGAGATTGATCAATTCCCCGTTTTGCCGCTTGCATTGCCGCTCCACGAACTCGGCGACAGCCGCCGGCGACAAATTGAACGAAACCGGGTCGATATCGCAGAACACCGGCCGCGCGCCCAAGCGCGCAACGGTTCCGGCGGTCGCAAAAAAAGTAAAAGGGCTTGTAATAATTTCATCGCCCACACCAAGCCCTAAGGCCATTAAGGCGAGCAGCAGCGCATCCGTTCCCGATGAGACCCCGATCCCGGCGGAAGAGCCGCAGTACCGGGCCACCTCCGCCTCCAGCCCCAGCACATGGTCCCCAAGGATGAAACGCTGGCTGGCGCACACCTCCTCGATAATGGGCATTACCTCAGCGCGAATCTGCGCGTACTGGGCCTTAAGATCGAGTAATGGAACATTAGTCATAGGTACCCAGAATATCATCCATGGACCAGCCAGCCGGCCGTGGGCCCCGGACGGGCCTTATTTAACCTTTGTAGATTCAGATCACGCTCATTTCCGATGGACTTGACCGATAATGCTAAGGTGAATGTTGCGCGCCGATCGCGCCCGAAGAATATAGGCAAAGGCGTGCGCGCTTCAACGGACATCAGATGCCCCAACCGGTCTTGCTAAAGCAGAGTTTTTTGATCGCGCTACTGACCGGCGTGCAAGCGCTGGTGCCGGCGATTGTCGCCGTTGCCTCGTTGTATGTAACGGTCGTGCTGTTTGGACATCAATTCGACCCCTCTTCCGCGGCGACGGTCATCGTCGGAGTGTTATGCCTCGTTCTGGTGCAACCGCCGCGCGAGGTGAGCACGCAGTTGACTTCTGCGCGCCTCTCCGCGGTCGCCGACGTGATAATGCGCTGGATGCTGATGCTGGCGGTCTTGCTGGCGGTTGGCTATGTCACCAAAACCCTCAATGGATTTCCGCGGCGGATCTTCCTCACCTGGGCGGCGGTCACGCCCGTCGCGCTGATCGGCGTAACGCTGGCCATGCAGGAGCTCATGCGGCGCTTTTTGATGAACGCGTTCGACAATCGTAGCGCCATCATCGCCGGCTACAACCAGAGCAGCCTGGAGCTTGCGCGGCGCTTGAAGAACAATCCTGGCATGCGAGTGGAGGTTTCCGGATTCTTTGACGATCGCAGCAGCGACCGCCTCGGAATGGAAGCCGATGCCAGGCTCATCGGCTCGTTGAGCGACATGTCGCAGTACGTCAAGGACAACCGCACGGATGTCATTTTTATTGCGCTGCCAATACGGCACGTCAAGCGCGTCATGAATCTGTTGGACGACCTGCGCGACACGACCGCATCGATCTATTATGTACCCGACATCTTCGTCTTCGACCTCATCCAGGCGCGCTCCGGCGAGATTCACGGCATCCCGGTCGTGGCCATGTGCGAAACGCCGTTTCATGGCTATCGCGGCGTGGCCAAACGACTGACCGACATCGGCTTCAGCAGCCTCGTGCTGCTGCTATTGCTGCCCTTGCTGGTGATGATTGCGCTCGTGGTCAAGCTGTCTTCTCCCGGCCCCATCATTTTCAAGCAGCGCCGCTATGGCTTGGACGGCCGCGAAATCGCGGTCTACAAGTTTCGCACCATGCGGGTCACTGAAGACGGCACGCAAATACGTCAGGCTTCGAAGACCGACGCACGCATCACGCCCTTCGGCGCGCTGCTGCGCCGCTCGTCAATGGATGAGTTGCCGCAACTCATCAATGTGCTGCAGGGTCGAATGAGTCTGGTGGGCCCGCGGCCGCATGCGGTTGCTCACAACGAAGAATATCGAAAGCTCATCAAGGGCTATATGGTGCGCCACAAGGTGCTGCCGGGAATCACCGGTCTCGCGCAGGTTAACGGCTGCCGCGGCGAGACCTCGAAGCTGGAAGAAATGGAAGCACGCGTCAATTATGACCTCGATTATCTGCGGCACTGGTCGCCGCTGCTCGACATCAAGATCATTCTGCTGACGGTCATCAAGGTGTTTCGCGACGACAAGGCATACTGATCGGCAGCGCAGGCGTTGTCGATCCGTCGCCGGCCGCTGCTAGAATCCCACCATGATCTCCCTGTGGGAATCCATTGCATCGGGCGGCCCCATTGCCGGCGTGTTTCGCGGGCGCACCGACTCGGTCGCCCTTCAAGATCTGGCGGGCGGTTCGATCCTGGGCGGAAAGCTCGAGTCGTTTCGCGGCCGCTCGGTGCTGCTGGCGATGCGCGAGCAGCTCGCCACGGCGATCGCGCTGCCTGAGCTGGACGGCGTTGCCCGCCGGGTGGTGCTCTGCACGCCGGACTTGACGCCCCCGCAACTCGCCGCGGTAAGCGCCACCGCCGAAGCCGATTTCGTCCTCGACAGCGTCGCGCCAGTGCCGGTGCCGCAGACCCTCACGCGCCGGGCCACCGAGGCGACCGAATGGGTCCTATTGACCTCCGGCACCACCGGTATGCCCAAACTGGTCGCGCACAGCTTTGAAAGCCTCGCCGGGGGGCTGCCGCGGCATCCCGCCTCGACCAAACCCATGGTGTGGAGTACGTTTTACGACATTCGCCGCTACGGGGGACTGCAAATATACCTGCGCGCCGTGCTCTCCGGTTCTCCCTTGGTGCTTTCCAGCGCCGGCGAGCCCACGCGCGAGTTTCTTGCGCGCGCGGGCGCCGCGGGAGTCACGCACATTTCAGGAACGCCATCGCATTGGCGCCGCGCGCTGATGAGCGGCGAGACGGCGCTCATTTCACCGGAATATGTGCGCCTGTCAGGCGAGGTTGCCGATCAAACGGTGTTGGACAATCTGCGCACAGCCTTTCCGCAGGCGCGCATTGCGCACGCGTTTGCATCCACCGAAGCAGGCGTGGCCTTCGATGTCAATGACGGTCTCGCCGGGTTTCCGGAAAGCTTGCTCGGCAATTCTGCGGGCGCCATCGCCCTGAAGGTCAAGGATGGAACGCTCTGGATCCGCTCGCAGCGCAGCGCCACGCGCTATCTTGGCGGCGCGCAAATCCCGATCGGCGGCGACGATGGCTACGTCGACACCGGCGATTTGGTCGAACTGACAGATGGTCGCTTCTATTTTCGCGGCCGCAAGGGCGGCATCATCAACGTCGGCGGATTGAAGGTTTATCCCGAGGAAGTCGAGTCGGTGCTTAACGCCGACCCTCGAGTGCGCATGTCCCTCGTCAAGGCGCGGCGCAACCCGCTGACCGGCTCGCTGGTGGTGGCCGAAGTGGTGCTGACGGCGAGCGCCACCGCGGCCGACGTAAGCACCGCCGATCAGATCAAAAGCGACCTACTGAGCGCCTGCCGCCGCGCGCTGGCCGCTCACAAGGTGCCCGCGCTGCTGCGATTCGTGCCCACATTGGAATTGAACAGCGCTGGCAAGCTGGTGCGGCCCAGTGCGTAACGTCATCGTCACCGGCGGCAGCAGGGGGTTGGGGCTGGCAATGTGTGTTGCGCTGGCTGAAGCCGGCTATCGCGTCATCGCCATCGCCCGCAAGTTGAGTCCGGAGCTCACGGCGTCTGCGGACCATGCCGCGCGGTCAGCGCGTGGCTCGATCGAGTTTCGTGCCTGCGACTTGTCGAATCTCGAGGCGCTCGCACCGTTGGTGCGCGCGCTGCGCGCCGATTTCGGAGCCCTGTACGGCTTGGTCAACAATGCCGGGTTGGGCACCAGCGGCATTTTATCCAGCATGCGCGACCAGGAAATTCATCGCTTGATTCAATTGAACACCGTCTCTCCGATCGTGCTGACGAAGTACGTTCTCAAGTCGATGATGTCGCAGCGCGAGGGGCGGATCGTGAATATCGCCTCGATCGTTGCCTCGACCGGCTATAGCGGCTTGTCGGTTTACAGCGCAACCAAAGCCTCGCTCATCGGCTTTACCCGCTCGCTGGCTCGTGAAGTGGGCCAGCTTGGCATCACTGTAAATGCCCTCGCGCCCGGCTTCGTCGGCACGGAAATGACGCATGAGCTGAGCGAGTCTCAACGCCAGAAGATCGCCCGGCGCAGCGCGCTGCAGCGCATGCCCGAGCCAGTTGACGTCGCCCGCAGCGTGGAGTTTCTTTTGGGCGAGGCGGGCCGAAATATTACCGGCACCGTCATCACGATCGACGCAGGTAATACGGCCTAGGCGGCGTCTCAAAATACCGCAGCCTCGCCGCTTAATGTGACTCCGCGCATTTTTGCCCGTACGTAGCACTCAAACAATTTTATGTCTTGTCGAAGGGGATTTCCCGCCAAGATTCTGATATGCCATGTATGTATACTCCAAGCTCTCGCCGAGTTGCCATAACCAAGCCAAGTCATTGCGTCGACGATTGGTGAGCTGTTAGTGTTTCTGCGCAAATCCCCTACTCCCAATGTTCAAGGACGCGGCAAATGGAAGGCTGGCGCTAAAGTGTCGAGATTCTAGACTCTGCAAGGCTGCGGCCAAATGCGGCCGTGATCGTCGAAACGATCCGGACTGTCGCGGGCATCGCGGCGCTGCGCGCTGACTACGATCGCCTGTGCCGCGTTGCGTCGAACAAGTTGCCATTTGCGTTGCACGAGTGGCATATCGCTTGGTGCGAGCATTTTTTGAATTGCAATCCACGCATTCAGGAACAGGCGCTTTTCTACGTTGTGCGCAATGATGAGCGCGAATGCGTCGCCATCGTCCCTTTTGTCAGCTGTAAGCGCATGCTCGGGCCGCTCAAAATACTTTCGGTAAATTTCCTCGGCGCAGACCCTGCCATCACAGAGATCCGCGCTCCTCTCATCGAAACTGGGTACGAGGAAATCGCCGCGCGGGCCGTGCAAGATCACCTTGCCCGGGAGGGCGCCTGGGACTGGGTCGATTGGACCGACATCAGCGATGCGTTCGGCAGTTCCCTGGATACCCGGCAGTTGCATTGGCAACAGGGATTATCGGCTTACGTGCTTGACCTCCCCCGAACATGGCCGGAATTTCAATCCGGTTTGAAGCGCAACATCCGAGAGTCTCTCCGGCATTGTTACAACTCGTTGAAGAGAGACGGCCACTGCTTCGAATGTGCCGTAATCGACCGTCCGGAGGATATCGGCGAGGCGCTGGACGAATTCCTTAGGCTCCATGTCATGCGGGCCGACTACAAAACTTCCGTCATCCACCCTAACCGGTTCTCCAGCCGGGTCTCTCGCGACTTTCTCTATTCGGTTTGCCGGCAACTGGCTGCACGGGGCGCGGTACGCATTTTTCAACTCCGCATCGGCGCAAAAATCGTCGCAACACGGATTGGCTTCGTCGTAGGCGACAGCCTTTACTTGTATTACTCGGGTTTCGATCCGGAGTGGGCTCGATACGGCGTCATGACAACAACCGTGGCAGAGGCAATCAAATACGCGATTGCCCAGGGGCTTGCGACCGTGAATCTCTCCCCGACAAAAGATATTTCAAAAACGCGTTGGGGACCGCGCGAGGTGACCTATCGATCCGCGTATCAACAAGGCGCTCGATTGCGCTCTCGACTTGTGCACCGCGCGTATTTGAAAACCCGCTCGGCCAAAGGTATTCAGGCCTGGATTCTGCAACTGCTGATCCCGGCCCGCCGAACCTGGAGCTAGGTTCAAGAAGTGGCGTCCCCACGGGGATTCGAACCCCGGTTCTCACCGTGAAAGGGTGGTGTCCTAGGCCTCTAGACGATGGGGACAACGCGGACATCGATCGAACACAACAAAATCTGGTGGAGCCAGGCGGGATCGAACCGCCGACCTCTTGCATGCCATGCAAGCGCTCTCCCAGCTGAGCTATGGCCCCACAGGAGGCGCGGGACGTTACCTGAAGGTGGCCAATTCGTCAAGAAAATGAAAGAGCTACGCTCCCCAGGCCGTCAGCGCGCGCGTTAGTCTCGACAGGGTCTCCGATTTTCCGAGAATCGCCAGTGTGGCATCGATCGGCGGCGATACAGTGCCGCCGCTCACGGCCAAGCGGATCGGCTGCGCCAGTTTACCGAGAGGCACGGACTTCTCCTGCGCGACATCGCTGATGAGGGCGTGAATGGCCGGCGCCGCCCAGTCCGCCAATTGGTTCAAGCGGCGCGCCGTTTCAGCGAGCAAAGACGGCACTTCCGCGGTGATGTTCTTGCGCACCGCCTTTTCATCGTAGGCCGCCGGGGCTCGGAAAAAGAACGCGCTGTTGGCGGCCATCTCGAGCACGGTTTTCGCCCGCTCTCGCTGCGCAACGACAATTTGCTCGAGCTGCGCTTCGTTTGCCGCCGCAATGCCCTCGCGATCCAAATGCCATCGCAAAACCGGTACGACGCGGTCGGCGGGCGCCCGCATCATATGCTGCTGGTTGAGCCAGGCGAGCTTCCCGCCATCGAACGCAGAGGCCGATTTGTTGACGTCGGCAATATCGAACAATTTGATCATTTCCTCGATCGAGAAGAATTCCTGGTCGCCGTGCGACCAGCCCAACCGCGCGAGATAGTTGAGCAGCGCCTCGGGCAGAAACCCTTGGTCCCGGTATTCCAGAACGCTGACTGCGCCGTGACGCTTGGAAAGCTTGGCGCCGTCCGCTCCCAGGATCATCGGCAGGTGTGCGTAAACCGGCGGCTTCTGGCCGAGGGCCAAGAGCATGTTCATCTGCCGGGGCGTGTTGTTCAAATGATCGTCGCCGCGAATCACGTGGCTGATCTGCATGTCCATGTCGTCCACAACGACGCAGAAATTGTAAGTCGGCGTGCCATCAGAGCGCGCGATGATGAGATCATCGAGTTCGCTGTTTTGAAACACCACGCGGCCGTGGACGACGTCATCGACAGCGATCTCGCCGGTGAGCGGATTCTTGAAGCGCACGACCGAGGGCAATCCCGCCGGCGTATCGCTGCGCTCGCGCCAACGGCCGTCGTAGCGCGGCTTCTCGCCGCGCGCAATTTGCGCCGCGCGCATTTGCTCGAGTTCTTCCTTGGTGCAGTAACAACGATAGGCTTTGCCGTTTGCCAGCAATTCTTCGATAACCTCCCGGTAGCGGTCGAATCTTTTGGTCTGAAAAAACGGTCCCTCCTCAAAATCGAGACCGGCCCACTCCATGCCGTCCAAAATCTGCTGAATCGCCTCGGGTGTGGAGCGCTCAAGATCGGTGTCCTCGATGCGAAGGACGAAGACGCCCGAGTGGCGCCGCGCGTACAGCCAGCAAAACAGTGCCGTGCGCAGTCCCCCGATATGAAGGAAACCCGTCGGGCTGGGCGCAAATCGAGTTCGAACAGTCATGGATGCGGTTAGTGTATCAGTACGCCATATCGTTTGTTTTAGGCGAAGGCGGATGTCATACTTTGCCGCCAGTCCATGGGCGGTTAGCTCAGCGGTAGAGCACTGCTTTCACACGGCAGGGGTCACAGGTTCAATCCCTGTACCGCCCACCACGTTCCCTCGGGAACACCGCTGTCATTCAAAATCCGGCACGTGACGCAATCGCGGCAGTGCAATGCCGGTGCTGACGAACTCCTCGTGGAATAAATACTCGCCCTGCAGCGGCAGGGCGGCATGGCGCGCGAGCGCAATGCTGCGAGTTGCGTGGATTTTAAATACCCCTCGCTCCGCCCCCCATACCGGCTCGACCGTCGCATCGTGAAAACTCAAGCGTTCGCGCACCAACGGGTATTGGCATTTGTAGAATGCCTCCTTCGCTGAAAATATCAGTGTTGCCGCGGCCGTTTGTTCGTCCTCCGGCAATGAGCGCAGCCATGCCGTTTCGGATGGCGTGCAGATGCCTCGCCAAAGATGGGCTTCGACGCTTCCTGCTATCTCGGAATCGATGCCGACGGCGCCCAAGGTTTCCTTCTTCGCCACAACCACTGCGCAGAAGTCGGACGTGTGCGTGATGCTGCCGACCAGCGCATCGGGCCATAGGGGCCGCCGATCGTCGGCGACTTTGATGGAGAAATCGTCGATGCCAAGTTCGCCTAGGAGCCGGTGTGCGCATGCCCTCCCCGCAGCGAACTCCTGCACGCGCTTCTGCACGGCGCCCTTTACACACAGCGTTTCCTCCGGCAGCAGCGCCGCAGGATCGCCGGGCCCGCGCAATTCGGCGACGAGCGCGCCCGGCGGGAACAGCCCGCGCAAACTCGTCGACGATTTCGCCGGATTTGTTTCGATTGTGCTTCGGCTCTCGGAATTCACGCGCATTTTGACTCAGACAGATGGATTGCCGTCGTCCTCGCAATATAGGCTTTTGTTTTCACTCGTGCAGACCCGCCGATGGCCGCGCTGGCGGCGGGCCAGGTCCCACGTCGTCCCGTCCGGCGGCTAAGAGTGCGATGCGAGTCGCACAACTCGGAACTCGAGACGGGCGCAATGCCGAGGATCGGGTTATTCTTGGGGTTGCGAACGAGATTCACGGGAGCGGCCGGCACGATGAAAGTAGTATTGTTCTGCGGCGGACTAGGCACGCGGCTGCGCGAGCATTCCGATACCGTCCCGAAGTCCCTGGTCAATATCGGCAATCGTCCGATCATTTGGCATCTCATGCGCTACTACGCGCACTTCGGCCATAAGGACTTCATCCTCTGCCTGGGCTACCGCGGAGACTCCATTCGCGAATACTTTCTGAACTATAACGAAGCGCTGACCAACGATTTCACGCTAAGCGAGGCGGGAAAGAAAGTGGAGCTGCACAGCTCCGACTTGGATGGCTGGCGGATCACATTCGTCGATACCGGCCTGCATAGCAATATCGGGCAGCGACTGCTGCGAGTTCGCAAGTATGTTGAAGGCGAAGAGTACTTCCTCGCCAATTACTCGGATGGCCTGTCCGCGCTGCCGGTCGATCAACAGATCGGTGAACTACAGGCCAGCGACGCGATCGCGAGTTTTGCTTCGGTGAAAAACGGGCAAAGCTTTCATGCCGTGCAAAGCGATCCGCAGGGCGTAGTGACTGCCATGGGAACGATGTCGGGCCAGCAAATAGCGATCAATGGCGGCTACTTCGTGTTCCGCAAGCAGATCTTCGACTACATCAACGAAGGCGATGAACTCGTCGAAAAGCCGTTCGCACGCTTGATTGCGGAAAAGAAGTTGATCACCTACCGTTGGCCGGGCTTTTGGCAGTGCATGGACACATTCAAAGACAAAATCAGCTTCGACAGAATGGAAGCGCTCGGAAATTGCCCCTGGAAATTGTGGCTGCAGAACGGCAGCCAAAAGGCGTAGTCACTCTACCGGGCGTGTCCCCATGCCGGCTGCCGCGGCTCGGCTCGTACTGAAACGGCGTCGAGCGAACTCCTTGCTCTTGAGTCGGAAAGGATCCTCGACATACTTGAAAACCACGGCACTGAGGAGAATCGTGCCGGCGACGGCTATTCCCTGCCAAAGCAATGCGCCAAAGAATGACATTTGCGGCGTGCTAATCCCCTCGACGATCGCGTCCGGCCTATGCAGCACCACGCGCACAAACTGGTTACAAACCCACAATACAAAAATATGGGACATGTAGATCGAGTAAGAAATGAGCCCGAGAAACCTTAGAAATCTGTGACGCAATATCGCTTTGGCAAAGTCATCGCCGCTACAGACCACCGCCAGGATGACCAGCGCCGATAGAAAAAATATCAGGACATCGAACTGAGGATTCACCCTGAAGCACAAAAACACGGTCATGGCCGCCAGTGCCGCAAATGTACTGCCACGCGGCAGGAAGCGCGGATAGCGAGCCGAAAGAGTCGCAACCAGACAACCGAGAAAATAACCCGCGAGACATTGCAGAATCTCCGAAAAGCCGCCGATGAACCCGCCACCGAATGACAGCAACAGCAGCGAGGCGCCGGAGAGGGCGACGAATGTCGATAGGCGCAGCGCGCGCCATGACATGAGG
>DASYIN010000116.1:0-2857 GCA_035997505.1 Steroidobacteraceae bacterium
AATCCGGCTTTTCCCCAATTCGACGGTGGGGGACGCGTTGAGCATGAAATCCGGCTCGCTCAGCGGTAGCAAGAGGCGACACGCAAGTGTCACATGGCCATCATAGATTTCGACATTGATCGAGCGGACTGACCGCACGGCACGCCTTTGCCGTACCTTGCATTCTTCAGGATTGACTAGTGCGGTGGATCTGAAGTTCCTATCAGTTTCGCCGCGAGTTCGTCATAGGAAACTTCAAATCCAAAACCGCACTAGAATCATAACGGTGCTAGTGTCCCTTTGATTCCGAAGTTCGCATGAGAAGGTGCCGCGATATGATGCGAACTTTGGAATCGGGAGACTAGTCCGAGCCGCGGTTAAGGGGGGCGCGATGCGTTACGTGGCCATCGTGGCAAGCTTGGCGGGCACGCTGGGCTTCGGACTGCTCATGCCGTATGGAATCGTCTTTGTTGCGCTCTTCGCGCTGTGCGCGACGGCCAGCGTCATCGGCGTTTGGGATATTCTGCAAACCAGCCACAGCCTGAGACGGAATTATCCGATCCTCGCCCATATCCGTTTCGGCCTGGAGAAGATTCGCCCTGAAATACGTCAGTATTTCTTGGAGAGCGAGACCGACGGAACGCCGTTCAACCGCTCGAAGCGGGCCGTCGCATATCAGCGCGCCAAGGGCGCGCTCGACAAGCGTCCGTTCGGCACTCACCAGAACGTCTATGGCGACAATTTTGAATGGATCAATCATTCGATCAACCCATTCCCCGTCGGCGGCCATGATTTCCGCGTAACGGTCGGGGACGCGGAATGCCGGCAGCCATACGCGCTGTCGCTGTTCAACATTTCCGCCATGAGCTTCGGGGCGCTCAGCGCCAACGCCATTCGCGCCCTCAACAAGGGAGCCAGGCTTGGCGCATTCGCGCACGATACCGGCGAAGGGAGCATCAGCCGATATCACCGCGAGCAGGGCGGCGACCTCATCTGGGAAATCGGCAGCGGCTATTTCGGCTGTCGCAACGACGACGGGACGTTCTGCGACGCGCGGTTCGCGGCGCAGGCTACCTCGGCGCAGGTCAAGATGATCGAGATCAAGCTGTCGCAGGGCGCCAAGCCCGGCCACGGCGGCGTCTTGCCCGGCGCCAAGGTAACGCCCGAGATCGCGGACGCGCGTGGCGTGCCGCTGGGTGTCGACTGCATATCGCCGGCGCGGCATTCGGCGTTCGCCACCCCGCTCGAGCTGATGCGCTTCATCGCGCGATTACGCGAGCTATCCGGCGGCAAGCCGGTCGGGTTCAAGCTCTGCATCGGGCATCCCTGGGAGTTCATGGCGGTTTGCAAGGCCATGCTGGAGAGCGGAATTCGCCCCGATTTCATCGTCATCGACGGCTCGGAGGGAGGAACCGGCGCGGCACCGCTCGAGTTTGTCGACCACGTCGGCACGCCGCTGCGCGATGGCCTTGTTCTTGCCAATAACTGCCTGGTCGGCGCGGGACTTCGCAATGCCATTCGGCTCGGTGCGAGCGGGAGAATCATCACCGGTTTCGACATCGCTCGCCTGCTCGCGCTTGGCGCCGATTGGTGCAATGCGGCGCGTGGCTTCATGTTTGCGCTCGGCTGCGTGCAGGCCCAATCCTGCCATACGGACCGGTGCCCGACCGGCGTGGCGACGCAGAATCCATGGCGTCAGCGGGCGCTGGTCGTCGATGACAAGGCCGGGCGCGTGCATCAGTTCCACCAGAACACACTGGCGGCGCTGGCCGACCTGGTCGGCGCGGCCGGCCTCACTCACCCGAACGAGCTGCGGCCGATGCATATCCTCAAACGCGTCTCGCCGAGCGAGGTCAAGAGCTTCGCCGAGGTCTACACATTTCTGGACCGGGGCGAGCTGCTTGCGGGCACCCGCGACGCGCTTTACGCGCAGCAATGGGGCATGGCGGATGCCCAGCGCTTTGGACCAATGCCGCCCATCCGATCGGCGGCGTGATCGCGGACACCTCCCTCCACAGCTTATCTCCAGCTGCTTCGTGTCATATGGCCGTCAGACAACAGGGACAGTCTCGGGCGCGGCGACTCAACCCGCACCAAGGGAGATGAGACATGAGCACGAAGACGCACAAGGGCGGCAACCACCACGAGGTCGCGGCCGAGCACCACGAGAATGCCGCACACCATCATCGTGAGGCTTCCAAGCATTACGAAACCGGCGACCACGAAAAGGCCGGACACCATGCGCATGTGGCGCACGGCCATGGCCTGAACGCCACGCATCATGCGCACGAAGCGGCAAAGCACCACGCCGAGCATCACGAGTAAACAGAATTTGTTTGCTGGCCGGACTGTGCAGGCCGCCTCCCATCCGGGAGGCGGCCAATTTCTTGAAATGGTGTGGCGATCGGCTTTGCCGCCCCGGACCACCGGGGACGGGAACTCCAAGAGCCTCAAATCCAATCCACACTCGAATCACAAAATTGCTGCTGTGGCGGTTCGGAAGTCCGCACCATTTGCCGCGATGCGGACTTCTGAACCAAAGCCACACTGGCTCAATAATTGCGGGCTCAATAAATTGCTAATGTCCTTGGATACCGAAGCTTGCAAGCGAGTTTGCCGCAGAATGATGCGAACTTCGGGATCGGGACACCAGCCGACGACGTCTATGCTTGCTGACGCCCGCAGGATCGTGCTCGGCCTGGCGCGCCAGCTTCGTCCATTGCTCGGCGAGCTTGAGCCATCGATCTCGTTCTGACGTGTTCTGCGGCAAGTCGGCTTGGCGACTGCACGCCTCGGCCTTCGCTCGGTAAATGGCTGCTCGTGAATGCATCGCTCGCTCCGGATCGGTGTCGGCAATCAATACTAAGGCGGGTGCGAT
>DASYIN010000117.1:0-1545 GCA_035997505.1 Steroidobacteraceae bacterium
CGCTGATCCAGCCGGCGCCAGTCGCCTGCCAACTCCTCGATGACACGCAACATGCGTGGCGACAGGGCATCGGTGCGTGTCGCAAGGATCGTGGGCAGTTCCGTGCGCAGGAAGCCGATACCCTGGCGCACGGCGATCCCGCGTTCCAGCATGAAGGCGCGAATCTGGTTGATGATGCCGGTGCGTTGCGATACCAGCCGCTCGCGCACCCGATGCAGCGCCTGCAGGTCCAGTTGCTCCGCGGTCTTGGTCGCCACGAACCTCATCGTCGGACGCTGCACGGCTTCGGCAATCGCTTCGGCATCATTGAAGTCGTTCTTCTGTCCCCTGCTATAGGGGCGAACATATTTAGCCGGCATTAACTTGGCATCGTGACCAAGCGATGCGAGTTTGCGGCTCAGGTGATGTGCGCCGACGCAGGCTTCCATGCCGATCAGGCAAGGCGGTATATTGGCGAGCCGCGCTTCCACTTGGCCACGCGACCACTTTTGCCGGAGCACGACAGCGCCGCGCGCATCGTGACCCACGACGTGAAATGAGTTCTTGCCGATATCGATGCCTATCACGGCGATCGCAGTATTGGGTGTCTGAGACATGGCGTGCTCCTTGTCTTTGGCGCCCCTTGTCAGCTTCGCTTGCTGGCGGGGCAGGAGCACGGCCGGACCATCCCATTAGCGGACTTCGGACTTGAAATCTGATTTGCTATTCGAGTTGCCGGGTGCAAGGTCCTCCGACAACAAGCGGAGCGAAGCGAATGGATAAATCTGTTTCTGGCACCGAACCGGGTCAGCGCCAGTTGAACGGGCCTCAAACCACGGGCCGCGATTACCGCAACCTTTCGACACCAAAATACGAAATTACGCGCGATGACGATGTAATCGTGCCAATGCGCGATGGCGTGAACCTTCTGGCTGACGTTTTTCGCCCCAGCACGCCAGCCCGGTATCCCGTGTTGATCGCGGCCTCACCCTATCCGAGACAGATTCAGGACCTGGGTGCGCCAATGGGCTTTATCGAAGCGGGCGCCAGCGACTTCTTTGTGCCGCGCGGCTATGTCCACGTGATCGCCAACCTCCGCGGCACCGGCGGCTCCGGGGGGACATTCGGCTTCTTTGACGGTCAAGAGCGCAAAGACATGTACGACCTCGTCGAATGGGCGGCGGAGCAGCCCTGGTCAGATGGCAACGTCGGCATGGTGGGCATCAGCTATTTCGCTATGACCCAGATGGAGGCCGCCGTTGAACGTCCGCCCCATCTCAAGGCCATCATGCCGGTGGCGGCCACCTTTGACCTGTACGACTCGGCCTCGCACCACGGGCTTGTGAGCACGTCGTTCATCACGCCGTTTCTTTATATGATCGGGATGTCTTCGGGCCACACCAATAAACTCTGGCGGAGCAAACTAGTGGACGCTGTGCGGAGCATCCTGCGCACACCCGTAATTCACCGAAAGTTCGCCACCTTCAATGGTGAGGCGGCGATGACGGGTGTTAAGATGTTGCTCAAGCTTCATCATGACCCGCATCCCTGGGACGACCTTTGGCG
>DASYIN010000118.1:0-11868 GCA_035997505.1 Steroidobacteraceae bacterium
ATAAGTTTTGAGGTCGCGCGCATCGCCCATGTTATTGGAAACGGCAAAGGTTTACCTCCCATCGAGGCGGCTTTTGCCCCGTGCGCCATCTCATCGTGCGTCATCTGTTCGAGAATGGCTTTGCTGCGCAAATCGTTCGGGCTCAGGCGCTCAAGGTGACCGCGCAAATGCGATTCGACCTGTTTTTCCGTCTCGGCGATGAAGCCAAGACTGGCGCGATCGCCTAAAGAACCGGCAAAGGCACCGAGGGCCAGGGAGCCAAAATACCAAATCGGGTTCAAAAGGCTGGGCCGCCCTTTAAGTTCCTTCAAGCGCTGCTCGCACCAGGCCAAGTGGTCGATTTCCTCAGCGGCGGCTTGATTCATCGCGGATTTGACCTTCGGATCGCGGGCCGTCAGGGCTTGGCCTTGATAGAGAGCCTGGGCGGCGACTTCCCCGGCATGGTTCACCCGCATCAGGCGCACCGATTCAACCCGTTCGCCCTCCTCGAGCCCCGCCCCTGCCGGAGCCTCGGGCGCAGCCCGCGAGGCCTGCGGTGGAATAGTCAAGTTCTTGATTATCTTATCTATTTCGCCTATTACTCGATCACTGAATCCAAGTCTGCGGGGGTCCATGGATACATTATATTATAGGTGCGCACCGCTACGGACTCTAAGGCTGGCATCTGCACGCGCTGTTCTGTACACTTTCGCGCCTTTCGTCAAGACCTACTCTGAGCACTCCATGTATACCGTATTCTCCAAGCCTGATGAAACGCGTGGCGACTGGTTTCTAGTCGACGCCGCAGGCAAAACCCTGGGGCGTTTGGCCTCGGAAATCGCACATCGCCTGAAGGGCAAGCACAAGCCGAATTACGCGCCGCATCAAGACCTTGGCGATCATATCGTCGTCGTCAACGCCGGCGAAGTGCGCGTCACGGGCGCCAAGCTCACGGACAAGTTCTATCACCAGCACACCGGCTACGTCGGCAACCTGAAGAGCATTTCATTGGGCAAGCTGCTGCAAGAACATCCGGAGCGGGCCATTCAATTCGCCGTCAAAGGCATGCTGCCGAAGGGCCCCCTGGGCCGCCGCATGTATAAGAAGCTGCATGTGTTCGGCGGCAAAGATCATCCCCATCAAGCACAGCAGCCCAAGGCGCTGGAAATCTAAGAGTTTTAGGACATCCCATGGCAAATACCGCCGCGAATTCGTACTACGGCACCGGCCGCCGCAAAACTTCCAGCGCAAGGGTTTACCTGCGCCAGGGCACGGGCAAGGTCGTGATCAACGGTCGAACCTTGGCAGAATTTTTCGGCCGTGAGACGGGCCGCATGATCGTGCAGCAGCCCTTCGGCGCGGTACAACTCGATGGTAAATTCGATGTCGAAGCCCATGTCGAGGGCGGCGGAATCACCGGTCAAGCCGGCGCGATTCGCCACGGCATCACCCGCGCGCTCATGGCCTATGATGAAACGCTGCGTTCCGCGCTGCGCAAAGCGGGCTTCGTTACCCGCGATGCACGCGAGGTCGAGCGCAAGAAGGTCGGTCGTCGCAAGGCTCGCCGCGGTACGCAGTTCTCGAAACGCTAGTCACGAGAGCGACTTTTCGCCTCCCGGCTAAACGATCGATCGGTTTTGGGGGATCGTCTAGTGGTAGGACAACGGTCTCTGACACCGTTTACCTAGGTTCGAATCCTAGTCCCCCAGCCAAACAGGGCCCGCTCATGTGGGCCCTTCTCTTATGGGTGCAGGCGTAAAGATGTCGGGCGAGCACAATTCGAGTAAGCGGCTCGCGCCCATGGCGCTTGCTGCGCTTGGCGTCGTGTTCGGCGACATCGGCACGAGCCCGCTCTACGCGATGTCCGCTTGTTTCGTCGGCCCGAAAATCGCCGTGACGCCGGAGCATGTCCTCGGCGTGTTGTCGCTGATCTTTTGGTCCTTGGTGCTGGTCATTCTCTTGAAGTACGTCATGGTCGTGCTCAATGCCGACAACAAAGGCGAGGGCGGCGTACTCGCCTTGACTGCGCTGGTGGTCAACACCGCTCGCCAGAGTCCGCGGCGCAAACTTTATGGCACGCTCGGCATTCTCGGCGCCTCGTTATTCTTCGCCGACGGCGCAATCACGCCGGCGATCTCGGTGTTGAGCGCCGTCGAAGGTCTGCATATTGCGGCGCCCGATGCAGAGATTCATGTGTTGCCGATCACCATGGTTGTGTTGATCGCGCTGTTCATCATTCAGAAAAAGGGTACAGGTTCGGTCGGAAAAGTCTTCGGGCCGGTGATGCTATTTTGGTTCGCGATCCTGACGGTGCTGGGCGTGAGCTGGATCCTGCGTGAGCCGCAAGTGCTGATGGCGGTCGATCCGCGGCGCGCGATCGGCATGTTGGCGCAGCATCAGATCGGATCCCTCGCCGTGCTCGCCGGCGTATTTTTATGCGTGACCGGCGGGGAGGCTTTGTACGCCGACATGGGTCATTTCGGCAAGGCACCGATTCGCCTGGGCTGGATGTGCATCGTGATGCCGGCGCTGGTGTGCAACTATTTCGGTCAGGGCGCGATGCTGATCGAGAATCCGGCGGCCATCAGCAATCCCTTCTATCTGATGGCGCCCGCGTGGTCGCTATGGCCGCTGGTGATCCTCGCCACGGCGGCCACTGTCATCGCATCGCAAGCCGTCATCTCCGGCGTCTTCTCCGTGACCACGCAAGCCGTGAGCTTGGGGTTGTTGCCGCGGCTCCGTGTCGAACATTCTTCCGCAGACGTTGCCGGTCAAATTTATGTGCCCACCATGAATTGGATTTTGATGGTTGCGGCGCTTGCGCTGGTGGTGGGATTCGGCAGCTCGGCGGCGCTGGGCGGCGCCTACGGCCTGGCGGTATCCGGCGCCATGACCATCGTGACCCCGCTGACGCTGAGCCTCATCAAATCCCGGACCGGCAAGGACAGCCGCGTGCTGCGTACCGGCCTGTCTCTGTTGTTCATCGTGGATGTTGCTTTCCTGCTTGCCAATCTGACCAAGCTCGAAGAAGGCGGGTGGGTACCATTGGTATCCGGTCTGACCATTTTCTGGTTGATGCAGACCTGGCAAAGCGGCCGCGCTTCGCTCATGGCGCGGCTGCTGCGCGAGCAGAAACCCGTGCGTGATTTTATCGACGACCTGAAGCTCGATCCGCCGGTGCGCGTGGCGGGCACGTCGATATTCCTGGATCAGAAGGCATCGGGGATTCCGCGCGCCCTGCTCAACAACATTAAATTCAACCGCGTAATGCACGAGCGGGTGGTATTGCTGACGGTGGTCACCCGCGAGGTACCGCGCGTGACCGCGGCCAAGCGCCTGACCGTCACGCCGGTGTGCGAGGGCATCGTGAGGGTCGTAGCGCAGGTTGGATTCATGGAAAAGCCGGACATCACCGCCATTTTAAGGGAGGCCGAAAGCCGCGGCGTGCCCTACGATCCCGAAAGCACGACGTATTTTTTGAGCCGCGAGGAATTGCTTCCCGGCCGCCGTTCCGACTTGCCGCCGCTGCGGCGCAGGGCATTCATGCAGATGGCGCGCAGCGCGCAAGTCATCGGCGATTACTATGGATTGCCGCCCAACCGGGTTGTGGAGATTGGCACCCGCTTAGAGATCTAGGGTTCTCACGCCATTGTCCCCGGCCACGATGAGGACATCGGCTCGTCGCCGGGCAAAGAGGCCCACCGTCACCACTCCGGCAATTTGATTCACCGCGGATTCGAACGACTTGGGATCGATGATCTTGAGACCGTGAACGTCCAGGATGGGGTTGCCGTTGTCGGTGACGACCGTTTCGCGCCATACCGGCTGCCCGCCGAGCTTCACCAGCTGCCGCGCGACGTAGGAGCGAGCCATGGGTATGACTTCGACGGGAAGCGGGAAGGCACCCAAGACCGGCACCAGCTTGGAATCGTCAATGATGCAGACGAAGCGCTTCGAGGCGGCGGCGATGACCTTCTCGCGCGTCAGCGCGGCTCCGCCGCCCTTGATGAGAGCGCCATCCGCCGTGGCCTCATCGGCGCCGTCGATGTAGAGAAGCAAATCGCCGGAGGTGTTCAAATCGAGTTCCGGAATCCCATAGGCTTTGAGTTTTTCGGAAGTTTGGCGCGAGCTCGAGACTGCGCCCGCAAGCTGGATTTTACGGTCTTTCAGCACTTCGATGAGTTGATTGACGGTGGATCCGGTGCCGATCCCCAGTACCATGCCGCTGTCGATGTAGCGGACCGCGGCTTCCGCTGCGCGGCGTTTTCTTTCTGTTGCCGGATCCAGTGACACGCGAGATTTCCTACCCTCAGAAACAACTGTGCCCGCTTACGCGGGCACAGTTGATTACTTTCGAAGGCTTACTTTTTCTTAGCGGCCTTTTTCTTTGCTACCTTCTTCTTCGCCTTCTTTGCTTTCGCTGCCATGTTAGAAACTCCGTTATCGGGTTAGTCCGGGGTCCGAGTATATACACGAATAATTAATTTACAAGCAATAGGTCGCGCTCACGTCCCTCAATGTGCTAGCGATGTGAGCCGCGTCACTCAAGAGTGAGGACGAAATCCCAATCCTTCTTCGTCACCGGCATCACCGATAAACGGTTCCCACGGCGCAGCAAAACGAAATCCTTGAGCGCTCTGCCGGCATGTGAACGCAGCTCCTCGAGCGTGATGATGCGTTTGAACTTGCGCACCAGCTTCACGTCGACGACGAACCAAGAGGGTGCATCCTTCTTGGAATCGGGGTCGTAGTGGTGATGCTTGGGGTCGAAGGCAGTGACGTCGGGATACCCTTCGCGGGTGACGGTGGCAATGCCGGCAATGCCCGGCACGTCGCAGCTCGAATAATAGAAAAACACCAAATCGCCCTTTTTTATAGAGTCGCGCAGCATGTTGCGCGCCTGATAGTTGCGCACGCCATCCCACGCAGCGGTTTGCTTTGGCGCCTTGCCAAGATCATCGATGCTGAAGGTGGCCGGTTCCGATTTGAACAGCCAATGATTCATAGGAAATGCTCCACTCCGGATTCGGTTGCCAGCGAATTCAATCTTAAGTCCCAGTCGTCCGCAAAGTTCGAGTTCGTGCGCTGGCAGTCAAAGCCCAGTCCGACCAAGTGCGGACCCTTCCAATATCGCCGCCGGCGTCGGAACGCCAGCGCCCGATCATAGTAACCACCCCCCATCCCCAACCGCCGCCCCTGATCATCGACACCCACCAGGGGGATGATGATGAGATCAAGCCATTGAGGCGATATCGGGGTCAAGCGCCGGCGTGGAACGGAAATTCCAAATGCGCCGGGGTCGGTCGCGCCTGCCAGCGGGTAGAAGCGCATGCGGCAATGCCGCCTGTCGCTCACGACCGGGACAAAAATCCGCACGCCACGACGCCGCGCCGCGGCGATCAACGCGCTGGTTTGCAATTCGGCGTCGAAGGGTAGATACAGCGCGACGCGCTTGCCGGCGCTGAAGAAGCGCAGCCTCATCACGGCCCTGGCAGCCGCCAGGGAGCGCTGTCGATGTTCCGGCGTGCTCAACGCACGGCGCAGGGCGCGCAATTCTTTACGAAGGGTTGCTTTCACTTAGGGTTAGAGGGATGGCGCCACCCGCAAATGCCGTTTTGGACCGTTGCTCCCGACCTGAGCAACAGGTGGGACCGACTGCGGCACTTAAGGCTTTCCGCTCGGGGCGGACTTGCACAATGTTGCCAGCAAGCATTGGCCCCTGGGGTTTACAAAATTAGGGTCAGGAGGTAACCCGATCCGCATCGAACACCGCAGGCAGCGCCAAAATTAAATGTCGAGAAAGGCGTTCAGAGCTCGAGCTGCTGCCCCTTCTCTAAAGCCGACTCTACGCGCTCGCGCAGGATACGCAAGCGTCCGCCGACGTCGGAATCGAGATTGGTGTCACGATTGCGGAATCGAATTAATTCATTTGCCATGTTGAGCGCGGCTATGACCGCAATGCGATCCAGGCCGACCACTTTGCCGCTATCGCGGATCTCGCGCATTTTAAGGTTGAGGAACTCCGCGGAATCAAGCAGGTCAGAGCGTTCTTCGATCGGGCAGGAAATGTGATATTCCTTTTCGAGGATGCGCACGCTAACGCGGGCTTGATTGTCGCTCATGCCTGTTCCATCGATTTGAGGCGGCCGATCATCGCCTCGACCCGCCCGCGTACCTGTTCATTTTTTTGCAACAGCGTCGCACGCTCGGACGTCAAGGTGTCTTGACGCTGGCGCAAGGCCCGATTTTCTTCCTTGATATGACTGACGGTTACGATGAGATCTTCAAGACGCTTTTCCAAGCGCTTCAGCTCGAGTTCGACCGCTGACTTCGGATTGGGTTCGTTCATAGACTCCCAATATAGAGCGGGCCAAAGCGCAATGCAAAGGGCGGTTGGTGCCTCTACTGCGGTATTATTCACCCAGCCATGATGTCGGATATTAGGTTCAAGGATTTTGAAGATGTGCTGGCCACGGCCGGCGGTCTGGCGGACGCTGCTGAGGCGCATGGGTCCCTGTGCGGCGCCCTGTGCTCGGTGTCGCCTTATAAAATGCAGGATTGGATCAACGAAATCCTGCCGGATGGCTCCGCCTTGAGCGAAGAGTCCTCGGCGATGATCGAAAGGGTCTTTACGGAGACCGCGACCTCGTTTGGCGAACAGGGCATGGAATTCGAGCCCCTGCTGCCCGATGACGAGCAACCCCTGAACGGGCGCGCGAACGCTCTTGCATTATGGTGCACCGGATTTCTCTATGGACTGGGAACCGGGTACATCTCCGATCTCGAATCCTTAGGGGGGGATGTCGGGGAAATCGTCCGGGACTTCACGGAAATTTCGCGAGCCACCGGCGAGGATGCGGACGGGGACGAGTCCAATGAACAGGCTTACGCAGAACTGGTCGAGTTCATCCGGGTCGCCGCCCAGGTCGTCTTCGAAGAACTGCTGCCGCTTCGCAGGCAGGTCTATCCGGCGCAGCAGCGGCTGCACTGACGGCAATGGATCGCAAGGAGTTCGCACGCCGACGGCGCCAATTCATGCGCATGATCGGCAAGGACGCCATTGCAATTCTGCCGGCGGCTCCCGTGCGACACCGCAACGGCGACATTGAATACGCCTATCGTCAGGACAGTCATTTTTACTACATGAGCGGCTTTCCTGAACCCGATGCGGTTGCGGTTTTGGTTCCCGGGCGTCCGCAGGCTGAATATCTGTTGTTCGTGCGCGAGCATGACGCCCTGCGGGAGTCCTGGGACGGCGCGCGCGCCGGAACCGAGGGCGCGGTCGAGCAATATGGAGCAGACGATGCCTTCCCGATCGAAGACATCGATGAAATCCTGCCCGGCTTGATGGAGCAGCGCTCGCAAATCTTCTATTCCATGGGGACGCATCTGGATTTCGATCCCCGCATTTTGAGCTGGGTCAACGGACTGCGGGTGCAATCGCGTCAAGGCGCCGGCGGTCTGCAGGAATTCGTTGCCCTGAATCACGTGCTTGACGACATGCGCCTTTACAAGAGCCGGCCTGAGCAGGCGAGCCTGCGGCGGGCGGCGCAAATCGCGGTGGGGGCGCATCGGCGGGCGATTCGCTTCGCCCGTCCGGGCCGCATGGAATATGAGGTGATGGCAGAAGTGGTGCACGAGTTCCGCTCGCACAACGCAGACGTCTCATACCAGCCCATCGTCGGGAGCGGCGCCAATGCCTGCGTCATGCACTACCGCGACAACAATCAACCCCTGCACGACGGCGATCTGCTGTTGCTCGATGCCGGCTGTGAGCACGACTACTACGCGTCCGACATCACCCGAACGTTTCCGGTCAGCGGCAGGTTCACCGCAGTGCAACGCGCGGTGTATGAGGTGGTGCTCGATGCGCAGCTGGCGGCCATCGACAAGGTGCGTTCCGGCAATCATTGGAATGAGCCGCACGAGGCCGCGGTCCGTGTGGTGACACAGGGTCTCGTGAAGCTGGGTCTGCTCAAGGGATCTACACTTAAGCTGATCAAGGAACAGGCTTACCTGCCGTTTTTCAATCATCGCACCGGACATTGGCTGGGCCTGGATGTCCATGACGTGGGCGATTACAAAGTCGGAGGCGAATGGCGCGTGCTCGAGCCGGGCATGGCGCTCACCGTCGAACCCGGCATCTACATCCGACCCTCGCCCAAGATACCCAAGGAATTCTGGAACATTGGAATTCGCATCGAGGATGAGGTGCTCGTGACCCGCGGAGCGCCGGAGGTACTGACGGGTGCGCTCGAAAAGACACCCGACGCCATCGAGTCGCTGCGGTGAGCTTCGATGTGGCCATCGTGGGCGGCGGCATGGTGGGTGCTACCTTAAGCGTTGCCCTGGCGCCGCTGAATCTGCGAGTCGCCTTGATTGAGGCGATTCCACATAACGCGGCAACGCAACCCAGCTTTGATGAGCGCACCACGGCGCTCTCGAATGGCAGCCGCCGAATTTTGGAAACGCTTGGAGTGTGGCCCAGTTTGAGCGCCCAGGCGACTGCGATCCGAAAGATCCATGTGTCGGATCAGGGTCGTTTCGGTTTCGCGCGCGTTGATGCCGCGGAGCAAGGCCTGGCGGCCATGGGCTATGTGGTGGCGAATCGGGCGCTCGGCAATGCGCTATGGTCGCGGCTCGAGGAGAGCCGTGGCTTGAAGGTGTTCTGCCCCGCTCAAGTTTCCAAAGTCACGGCGCATGAGCAAGCAGTCAGCATCGAGATCAGGGAGCAAGTCGCCAAGACCGGCGCCGCGGATCGGCCCACCGTAATTGATGCCAAACTTGTTGTCGCGGCCGATGGCGCGCAGTCCGCCGTGCGCGGCGCCTTCGGCATCGAAGCGGACGTGCGCGACTATGAGCAAACAGCCGTGATCACGACAGTTCTGCCGCAGCGCTTTCATGACAACGTGGCCTACGAACGATTCACCCCCAGCGGGCCTCTGGCGCTGCTGCCCTTGGATGGCGGCCGCTGCACACTGGTGCTGACCTTGACGAAGGACGCCGCACAGGCAGCGCTGGCCTGGTCCGATGAAGAATTCCTCGCCGAGGTACAGCGCCGCTTCGGCTTTCGCCTCGGGCGCTTCCTAAAAGTCGGCCGCCGCGTACCGTATCCGCTTGCCCTCACTCGGGCGGCCCGCACCAGTGCCCCACGCTGCGTGATCATCGGCAACGCGGCGCAAGGGCTGCACCCAGTGGCGGGGATGGGTTTCAATTTGGGGTTGCGCGATGTCGCGAGCCTGGCGGAACTCATCGCCGAGCGCGCGGGCAAGGACGCCGATGCCGGGAGCGGCGAATTGCTCGCGGAGTACGATGCGTGGCGCAGCGCGGATCGCGGCGGTGTGATTGGCTTCACCGATGGCCTGGTACGGATATTTTCCAACCCCTTAAGTTCGGTGCGGGGACTGCGCAACTTGGGGCTGCTGGCGTTCGATCTGCTGCCCCCCGCCAAGGCGGCGCTATCGCGCTTGAGCACCGGCGGCAGCGGCCGCATTCCTAAATTGGCCCGCGGCGTGGCACTCGTATGATGCGGGCGCGATCCCGTGAATTCGATGTACTCATCGTCGGCGCCGGCGTGATCGGTTTAGGTGTGGCAAGCCTCCTGTTGGCCCGCAAGGTGTGCACGGCCGGACGGGTTGCCGTGATTGCCGATCGCTTCGCCGCGCCGCCCGCGAGCGATGCCGACTGGGATCTGCGCGTCTTTGCCATGAGCCGCGCGTCGGAGCGCCTGCTGAGGATTTGCGGCGTTTGGGATGCGCTGCCCACGAGTCGGGTATTTCCGTACGAGCGCATGTGTGTTTGGGACGCCGCCGGCACGGCGACCGGTTCGGGAGCGCTGCTGTTTGATTGTGCGCAAATCGGCGAACCGAATCTTGGCTACATCGTGGATGCCAAGGCCCTAGCGTGGCAGTGTCTGCACGCCGCACGTGCCCAGGGAGTGGTAGTGATCGAGGGCGGCGTAGCGGCGGTGATTCCCGGAGACGACGCGGTGACGCTGCGCCTGGACGACGGGCGGGAGTTGCACAGCAGCCTGTTGGCGGCCGCGGACGGCACGGACTCCAAGACTCGGGAACTGCTCGGCATCGACACAGCCGGCCATGCCTACCATCAGGATGCTCTCGTGGCGCACGTGCAAACCAGCAAACCCCACGCCAAAACGGCGTGGCAGCGTTTTTTGAACACGGGACCTGTTGCGTTTTTGCCGCTTAACGATGGCCGGTGCTCCATCGTGTGGAGCGTCGCGCGATCGCAGGCGGATCGCCTGCGCGCCATGGACCCGCACGCGTTCGGCGAGGCGTTGACGGCGGCCAGCGGCGAGGTGCTCGGCCAGTGCACGCTGGCGAGCAAGCTCGCGTCGTTTCCCTTGAAGCTGCAGTACGCCGTCGACTATGCGCGGCCGCGCGCCGTGTTGCTGGGCGATGCCGCGCATGTCGTGCATCCGCTGGCCGGCCAGGGTCTGAATCTGGGCTTGTTGGATTGCGCGGCGCTGGCCGAGGTGCTGGGCGATGCCGGCGGAGCCGACAATTTCGGCGACCTGAAATCCCTGCGGCGTTACGAGCGCTGGCGCCGCAGCGAAAACCTCATCGCCGCGGCGGCGCTGGATGGATTGGAGCGGCTATTCTCGCAGTCGGATGCCTTGAGTTCGGGATTGCGCACCGCGGGGTTGAGTGCGGTGGCGAAGCTGCCGGCGTTGAAGCGCCGCTTTGCGCAGCGCGCGCTGGGATTGGCGGGAGACGTGCCTGAGTTTCTAAAGGCGGTCTAACTTTGCCGCGCAAATAAAGTCGTTCACCGACAGGCCGCCGATCGAGTGCGTGGAGTAGGTGACATGGCAGTAGTCATAACCCACCTCCAAGTCCGGATGGTGGTCTTCGGTATTCGCAATATGGGCGAGTGCGTTGACGAAACTCATGGTCCGGTAGAAATCCTTGAACTTGAGCGATCGCTTCAGGCTCTTGGAGTCCTTCGCAATCTTCCAATCGCGGTGCAACTCCTTGGCCAACGTTTTGACCCTGGCAGGCGTCAGCGGCTTGACGCCGCCCTCGCAGGGCGCGCATTTCTTTTCGGCAAGATCGGTCAAGTTTGAGTTCTCGCGTACGTGCGTTCGATATAACGCTCGACCAGATCCTGAAACTCCTCGGCGATCCGATCGCCCTTGAGCGTCACCGTCTTTGCGCCATCCTCGTACACCGGCGCCACTGGGTGCTCGCCGGTGCCGGGAAGACTGATGCCTATGTTGGCGTGCTTGCTCTCGCCGGGGCCATTGACGACGCACCCCATGACGGCCACCGTCATGTCGGCCACGCCCACGCGCTGCTTGCGCCATTCCGGCATGCGATGCCGGATGTGGCTTTGAATTTTCTGCGCCAGTTCTTGGAAGTAGGTGCTGGTGGTGCGGCCGCAGCCGGGGCACGCGATCACCATGGGCGTAAATGCGCGCAATCCCATGGTCTGAAGTATTTCCTGGGCGACGATGACTTCCTGAGTGCGATCGCCGTTGGGCTCCGGCGTCAGCGACACGCGAATCGTATCGCCGATGCCTTCCTGCAACAGCACGCCCATGGCCGCCGTAGAGGCTACGATGCCCTTGCTGCCCATGCCGGCTTCGGTGAGCCCCAGGTGTAAGGGGTAGGTGCAGCGGCCCGCCAGATTGCGGTATACGGCGATTAAGTCCTGCACGCCGCTGACCTTGGCGCTGATGACGATCATGTTCGACCCCAAACCGAGAGATTCGGCGCGCTTCGCGCTGTCCAAGGCCGACACCACAATGGCCTCGCGCATCACGTCAATGGCCGTTAAGGGTTCCGCCAGTTTTGAATTCTCGTCCATCATGCGGGTCAGCAAGTCCTGATCGAGGCTGCCCCAGTTCACGCCGATGCGCACCGGCTTGCC
>DASYIN010000119.1:0-23185 GCA_035997505.1 Steroidobacteraceae bacterium
CGCCCAGGCTTGATCGCGGCCATTTGCGCCGCCGGCACTCGCGCCGCCTCCGGCACTCGCGCCGCCTCCGGCACTCGCGCCGCCTCCGGCCTTTGAGCTGCTGAAGCTGAATACGTAGGCCATGCTGAGACCGTCTTCGCTGCGGACGTTGGCCATCGCTGCGGCTTCGGGCACTGCGCGGCGCACCGCATCGATTGAGGTGAGCGGCACAACCAACTGTTCCTTGCCCGCCTTAACCCACAACGGGCGCTCGCCGATGTCGCGCTCTTGAAGACCCAGCGCCGCCGCCAGTGTTGCGCGCGGGACGTCCAGCTCGCGCGAAGTGGCGTCCGGGGCGGTCAGGGTCCAGCGATCGCCGGCGGCACGAACCGGGATGAGACCGGCCTGCATTTCGAGCGCCAGTGAATCGCCGCCCAGTTCCAGGATGCGGCACACATGGGCTGTACCTAAGGTGGGATGGCCGGCAAAAGCCATTTCGTACGCGGGCGTGAAAATTCGCACGCGCGCATTCGCGCGCGTGGAAGGCAGAATGAAAGTGGTTTCAGAAAGGTTGAACTGGCGCGCCAGCGACTGCATGTCCTCGCTGCTTAGGCCGCCGCCGTTTTCGAATACGCACAAAGGGTTGCCGGTAAACGGGCCCTGATCTTGAGTGAATACATTGACGATGCGGAACGAGTGAGTGGCCATGCGCCCATTGTCTCACCCGTCCGCGATCGGTTGGTTGCCGCCGGCTGCCGCCTCCATTATCGGAAGGGCCGCACGACCACCATAGGCGCCGGTGCCACCACCGCCACGCGCGGGCCGTAGTAACCACGATGGTAACCATAAGGCGCCACCACACAGCCACTCATGGCAATAATACTCATGGGAATCAATAACATAAATAGTCTACGCATGACATCCTCCTAACCGTTTTCTGCTCTCATAACCTTAAACGGGGCAGAAACGAGGGGGATGACAGGATGAATAAACCTTAAGGCGCATTAGGCCAGCGTATGAAACACCTTTTGCACGTCGTCGTCCTGCTCGAGCTTGTCGATCAGCTCCAGCACTTCTTTTGCCTGATCTTCCGGCAGTTCGATCGGCACCGAGCAAATGTACTCGTGCTCGGCGGATAGCGGGGTGATGCCGCGACGTTCCAGGGCTTCCTGCAGCTTGCCGAAATCATTGAAGGCGCCGCGGATCACCAATTGCGGTTCACCCTTATCGCCGGTGCTGTCGCCCATTTCCTCGAGGCCGTAGTCGATGAGGTCCAATTCCAGCTCGTCGTGATCCTTGACATGAGACGGGTCGACACGAAATACGCCCATTTTCTTGAACAAAAAACTGACACTGCCCGTCGTACCCATATTCCCCGCGCCCTTCATGAAAATGTTGCGCAGGGATGCAACGGTGCGAGTGGGGTTGTCGGTTGCCGTTTCCACCAGCAGGGCAACGCCATGCGGTGCGTAGCCTTCGTAGAGAATTTCCGAATAGTTGGCCGCATCCTTGCCCGAGGCGCGCCGAATGGCCGCATCGGTCTTGTCCTTCGGCATGTTGACCGCGCGCGCATTCTGCAGCACGCGGCGCAGCGTCGGGTTGGATGCGGGGTCGGGGCCGCCGGCGTGCACCGAGATGGCAATGTCCTTTGCCACCCGCGTGAATTGCTTGGCCATGCGGTTCCACCGGGCGAACATGGCGTGTTTTCTGACTTCAAATATGCGTCCCATGGCGACTATGGTAGCAATACTCGGTCAAACCGCTAGACTTGCGGGTCCATTCTGAAGGCATTCCTATGAGCGCAGTCCCGGCAGACGCGATTGAAAATACCGCGAGTTTCCGCGATCTGGCGCTGTCGGAAGCGGTGCTGAAAGCGCTCGCCGATGTGGGCTACGAGTCGCCCTCGCCGATTCAGGCGCAGACCATTCCGGTGCTCTTGTCGGGCCAGGACATGCTGGGGCAGGCGCAGACCGGCACGGGCAAGACTGCGGCCTTTGCGCTGCCGGCGCTCACAAAAATCGACCTGAACCGCCACGAACCGCAAGTGCTGGTGCTGGTTCCGACCCGCGAACTAGCACTGCAGGTTTCGGAAGCGTTTCTGCGCTACGCCGCGCATCTGAAGGGTTTCCACGTGCTGCCCATCTACGGCGGCCAGAGCTATCAGCCGCAGTTGAACGCTTTGCGCCGCGGCGTGCATGTGGTCGTGGGCACGCCCGGACGCGTCATCGACCACATGAATCGCGGCACCCTGAAGCTCTCGGGGCTGACGCTGTTGGTGCTGGATGAAGCCGACGAGATGCTGCGCATGGGATTCATCGATGCGGTCGAAAGCATCCTCGAGCAGACGCCGCCGAAGCGCCAGGTGGCCCTGTTCTCGGCCACCATACCGGCGCCGATCCGCCGAATTGCTGCGAAGCATTTGCGCGCGCCCGTGGAAGTCACCATCAAGAGCAAGACCAGCACGGCCACCAACATCCGCCAACGCTATTGGATGGTCAGCGGCATGCACAAGCTGGATGCGCTGACGCGCATTCTCGAGGCGGAAACTTTCGATGGAATGCTGGTGTTCACGCGCACCAAGCAGTCAACGGTGGAGCTTGCCGAAAAACTCGAGGCGCGCGGTTTCGCGGCGGCGCCCTTGAACGGCGATATCGCGCAGCCTCTGCGTGAACGCACCGTCGCACGCCTGAAGGCGGGGCAGATCGATATTCTCGTGGCCACCGATGTCGCCGCGCGCGGACTCGACGTGGAACGCATCGGGCACGTGGTGAATTACGACGTGCCCTACGACACCGAATCCTACGTACACCGCATCGGCCGCACCGGCAGAGCGGGGCGCAAGGGCGAAGCGATCCTGTTCATTGCGCCGCGCGAGCGCAACATGCTGCGTGCCATCGAACGCGCCACGCGGCAGGTGATCGAACCGATGAACCTGCCGAGCGTCGATGCCGTCAATACGCTGCGAATTGCCAAATTCAAACAACGCATCACCGAGACCATCGCCAAGGGCGATGCGAATCTTTACCGGCCGGTGCTGGAGCAGTTGGAAACCGAGTCAGGCTTGAGCCAGATGGACATTGCGGCGGCGCTCGCGCACCTAGCCCAGGGGTCGACTCCTTTGCTGTTGGCGCAAAAGCCGGATCGGCCCGTGGCTAGCTACGTCCAGCCGCGCCGCGACGAACCGCGCCGCGAAGAGCCGCTTCGCGAGGAAGCGCGCCGCGAAGAGCCGCGCGACACGGACCGCGAGCGCCCCTCGCTGGAACGATCGCCCGAGCGCGAGTCAAGCCGGGAATCACGCCGCGAAGAGCGCCCGCGCAAATCAGGTCCTGCGCAGATGGAAACTTTTCGCATCGAAGTCGGGTCTGTACACGGGATCAAGCCCGGCAATATCGTCGGCGCCATTGCCAACGAAGCCGACATCGAGGGGGTGCACATCGGCCGCGTCGATATTCGGGAGGATCACAGCTACGTCGACTTGCCGGAGGGCATGCCGAAGGAGATATTCAAGCAGTTGCAGAAGGTGCGTGTGGCCGGGCGGGAGCTGCGCATCAGCCGCGTGAGCGAAAAGCCCCCGAAGCCGCCGCGCGCGACGTTGGGACGCCATCCCGGGACGCCGCACAAGGAGGCCCGGCCGGCGAAGCCGAAGATCTCGGCTCGCCGGCGCGCGAAAGATTAGTTGAGAACCTAACCTAGAGGAGAGAATCATGGGCAAGGGTATGGATCGAAAGAAGGAAGACAAGAAAAAGCCGACCAAGACGCTGGAAGAGAAGCGCGCCGCCAAGCGGGAAAAAAAGGCAGCGCGAGGCTGACGCGGCAGGCGGACTTCTAGACCACGCGGCCGCGTCGTCCGCCGGAGCGAAAGTCGCGGATATTGGCTGCCATCTCGTCTATGCAGCGCTGCCGCGCCTCGCGCGCAGCCCAGGCGACATGCGGGGTCAGCAGCAGATTTGGGATTTGGCTGTCCAGCAGCGGCTCGCCGCTCTGCGGCGGTTCCTGGGGCAGGACATCGATGCCGGCTCCGCCGAGCCCGCCCGCCTTCAAGGCGGCGGCAAGCGCCGCCCCGTCGATGAGCGCGCCGCGCGCGGTATTGATCAGCAAGGCGTCAGGCTTCATCAGCTTGAGTTCACGCGCGCCGATGAGTCCCCGGGTTGCATCGGTGAGCGGGCAGTGCAGGGAGACTATGTCCGCGGTGGCCAGCAACTCATCGAGCGGCACCCGACCCGCTTCAGGCGGCGCTGCCGGACGGTTGGCGATGACAATCCGCATGCCGAAGGCCTCGGCGATGCGCGCGGTGCCCCGCCCCAGCTCGCCCCAGCCGATCACGCCGAAAATCCGGCCGTGCAGTTCGCGGATGGTATGCGACAGCACCGCTTTGGTTTCATCGCGCGCCCACGAACCATCCTTGGACAGGCGCGAGAACTGATCCACATGCTGCGTAAGACTCAAGATCAGTCCCCACACGTGCTGGACCACGGAGGCCGTGCAATACGCGCGCACGTTGCAGACTGCGATTCCAAGCTCGCGCGCCGCGATCAGATCGACATTGTTGGTGCCCGTGGCGGCCAGCGCGACGAGTTTCAATCGAGGAGCGCCGGACAACAGCTCTCGCGTCAGCTCGAGCTTGTTGAGCAGCACGACGTCCGCATCGTGAATGCGCGCGGCACTCTGTGCCTCGCTGGAATCGTACAGGACCAAATTGCCGGATGCTTCGCGCAGCGCGCCCAGGTCAAGATCGCGGTTCGAAACGGTGTCGTAATCCAGGAATACGGTTTTCAGCGGCTGCGCGTTCATGACAGGTTAGAATAAGCGACTCGCATGAAGATTTCCGCAGTCAAAATTCTGATCGTCGCGAACGTTGTGGTGTTCCTGCTGCAGAGCGTCTCGAACGGCCTGGTCGATGATCTGTTCGGACTGTGGCCGCTGCAGCCCATCGACGGTCATGTTTATTTTCATTTCTGGCAGATCGTGACCTATGCGTTTCTGCATAGTACCGCTCACATCTCTCACCTGCTGTTCAACATGCTCGGCCTTTGGATGTTCGGCGAGGAAATCGAACGCTATGTCGGACCTAGGCGGCTGCTCGCCTGTTATTTCGCATCGGTGGTCACCGCAGCCCTGAGCCAGCTCTTCATTCCTATTTTGTTCGGCGCGCCGCCGGCGCCGACCATCGGCGCCTCGGGGGGCGTATTCGGTCTGCTGCTCGCGTATGCCGTGATGTTTCCGCATCGCAAAGTCGTGCCGCTGATTCCGCCGATCCCAATGCCGGCGTGGTTGTTCGCGACCATCTATGCGTGTATCGAACTCTTCCTGGGCGTCACCGGATCGCTGTCCGGCATTGCGCACTTCGCCCATTTGGGCGGCATGGTGGGCAGCGGATTGGTGCTCATGCAATGGCGCGCGAGCGCTCGAGCGAGGCCGGGCAAAACCCGATAGAGGCAACATGAACATGAAGACACTCATGAGTTCCATTTGCATTGTGCTAATGGCCGCCGCCGTTCCCGCCCGGGCGGAGTGGGTCACCCGCGTGACCGACGGCATCATGGGGACGCGCATCACCGTGGAGCTTTGGTCGGAGGACCGGCCCAAGGCCGAGGCGGCCATCGAAGCGGTGCTCGACGAGATGCGCCACGTCGATGAGTCGATGAGCACCTATAAGCCGACCAGCGAGGTTTCCTTGGTCAACGCCAGGGCCGCCGATGGGCCCATGCCCGTCAGCAAGGAATTATTCGACCTGCTGGTGAAGGCCAAGGAGTACTCGGTCATCACCGATGGCGCGTTTGACATCACTTACGCCAGCGTCGGCTACATGTACAATTTTCCGAAGCACATCAAGCCGGACGATGCGCAAATCGCGAAGGCACTGCCCGCAGTCGATTATCGGCATGTGATTCTCGATCCGAAGGCTCAGACGTTGCGGTTTTCCCAGAAGGGCGTGCGCATCGATCTGGGCGGCATCGCGAAAGGCTACTCGGTCGATCGCGGCATCGATGTGCTCAAGGCGCGCGGCGTGACCCGCGCCTACGTTTCAGCCGGCGGCGACAGCCGCATCATCGGCGATCGCTTCGGCAAGCCCTGGATGGTTGGAATTCGCGATCCGCGCAAGGGAGAAGGCGAGGTCATCGCGAGCATCCCGTTGGTGGACGCCGCCATCTCCACCTCCGGCGACTATGAGCGCTTTTTCGATGAAGGCGGCGTTCGCTATCACCACATCATCGATCCGCACACCGGGCACTCCGCCAGCAAGGTGCGCAGCGCGACGGTCATCGGGCCTTACGCCACGCGCACCGACGGCCTCTCGAAGACGGCGTTCGTGCTTGGACCCGAGAAGGCCATGGAAATCTACAATCGCATCGACGACATCGACGCCATCATCGTCAAGCTCGATGGCACCGTGGTCTTTTCGAAGGGCATGCAGCACGGCAAGGCGGGCGCACCGCCGCCAAAGTAGCGGCGCCCGCGGTCTCATCGAAAGGCGATGATTTTGGCTTCTTCGCAGGCGCTCAAATAATCGCTGACGATGTCCAATGGGATCGGACCGAGTTCTCCGGACACGGCGTCTCTAATGTCGGCGACTGATTTCTTGCCGTCGACAAAATTGACGATTTCATAGGCGTAAAGAGCGCTCTTGTCCTGGACATTCACGAAACGGCTCGACCCGGCACTCAACAGCCGAACGCTGTGCAGCCGCTCCTCGCCCAACCGATCGCGCAGGACATCATCATTCTGGAACGTCAGGGGGCCGAACTCGCCGATGCGATGTGGAACCCGGGCAGCCGCGGGCGTCGTATGCCAGGCTGGTGCTCCGGCGGCGGCGTGCAGGCCGCGCAGCGCCGCGGCCGCGGTCAGCCAGCCGTCGAACGTCTCGGCCTGGGTTTTGAGCGCCTGCGTGAACGGAGCGAGCGCTTGGCGTTGACCGCGCGTGAACACGGCAAAGGACTGCAAGGCGGCCTGCTCGCGCTTGAGCCCCTGGGTCATGAGGTTGCGGGCCTCGAACAGGGCGTCACGCGGCGCTAACTCCGGCTGCTGCGTGAGCTCGAGCGCCCGCTTGAACTCATTCGCCAGCCGCTGTTGCGCGCGCGCCGTAAAGAAGGGCAGCAACAGCGGAGATTGCGATGCCTCAAGCCCGGCGTAGCTGTAGCCGGAAGCGGCGCCCAACAGCGCTACTCGCCGCAGCTTGGTGGGATCGATCTGCTGCAGCGTGTCGTGGTCGGTATGAATATAAATGTCCGGCCAGTCGCGCAAGTACAGCGAGGGCACGGCGATGGTGGACGAGTCATAGTCGTCGTGATCGCTGCCCTCCGCGTACGGGGTCTCGTCGACAAAAAAGGCGTTGCGCGTGCCTGGGGCACCGTTGCGGTTTTCGACCACGGCCGCTTCCTCATGGGTGCCGTCCTCCGTATAAACCGTCGCCGCATCGCGAATGGTCTCGGCGAACGCCGCGCCGATGTCTGTGATGAACGTCGGCAGGGACCAAGGCGTTTCCGTCACGTGCAAGACGGATTTGTTCTTGAATAAATCGCCGCCAACCATGTCCATGTGAACATCGGCGCGCATCGATGACCGGATATCGGGGTGGCGGCTCAAGAATGCCATCGTTCCCTCGACTTCCGGACCCCAGATGAAGCGCAACGTCCGGCTCGGGCGCTTGAGGCTGCCATTACCGATCAGGTGCGCGAGAACCCGCGCGGATTCCAGAATCGTGACGCAACCACTGCCGTTGTCGTTGGCGCCGGGCCGTTGATGATCAAGATGGCAGCTGTACACGATTTCCCCGGCCGCCGCATCGGTGCCCGGGATGGTGCCGGTGATCACCGTCCAATGTCCGGCGCCGACTTCCGCCTTGACATGGGCGCTCAAGCGCACGGGGTGCCCCGTGGCCATCTGAGCGCGAAGGTCGCTCGCCGTGCCGCGCGACACCATGAAGGCAAAGCCCTGCGTCATTGATCCATCCAAGTGCCCCCACCGCACCACGGTGGTATCGAGCCCAGACCAGGCCGTGCTCTGGTTGGGCATGTCGCTGACGATACCCGCGGCGCCGTGCTTCTCGACCGCCAGATGCTGCACTGTCGACAGCACGCCGTCCGCGAGCACGATTTTGCCTCTTACGTCCTTGCCGTCGTAGTCCGTTTCCGAGGTGCCCGCGCCCACATCCACCAGCGGCGCTTCGAGGTCGGCGCTATGGCTGTAGTCGGCCAACCGTATGGGGTCAGTGGCCCAGTCGCCGAGCAAGGTGTGCTGCGGCTCGATCTGCCAAAGGCGGGCGCTCTCGACCGTCCAAGCGATGTGCGAACGCATCAGGCCGTATTGAATTTTGCCGTCGATGGGAAATTGTTCGGCGTGAACGTCGGAGAGCCCATATTCCTGCGCGCGCTGCAGAATGAAATCCGCCGCCTGATCGAATTCAGGCGTGGCCGGCACGCGGTGCAAGCGCGTCAAGGTACGCAGGTTTTCATAAGGGGCGGTGCCGCTGGCTTCATGGCGCAGGGCCGACCACTCGGCATCCGAAAGGAACGGGTGCTGCGCGCGCGCGGGGCCCGCCCCCACGAGCAGGACCAGGGCAAGAGCGGCGGGGAACAGGCTTCGATGCACGAGAAATACCTCCCTTTAGTTTTGGCCTCAGGATACGCGATCGGGCGGATATACTCGCGGTTGCGGTGTGGGGAATAAAATCTGTGCCCGGTGAGTCTTATCTCTATGGATGACAAGCGCGCTCGATTCGAGGGGCAGGTACTGCCTCATCTCGACGCCGCGTACCGGTTCGCTCGGTGGCTGTGCCGCCCGGGCGAGGCCGACGACGTGGTGCAGGATGCTGTATTGCGCGCTTTTCGAGGTTTCGATGCCTTGCGGGGCTCCGACGCGAAGGCGTGGCTGCTGACCATCGTGCGCAATTGCCATTTGACGGCGGCCAAGCAGCAGCAACGCCGAGGTTTGGTGCCACTGCCGGAAGAGAACGATGCAGCCGACGGTCACGCCATGATAGCCAACAACGACAACCCGGAGAGCGAAGCGATTCTTTCAGATCAGAAAAAAGTCCTCGATCGGCTGGTGGCCTCGCTACCCGAGGAACATCGCACGGTGTTGATGTTGCGGGAGATCGAGGAAATGGACTATGCGCAGATCGCGGCGGTCACCAATGTGCCCATCGGCACGGTGATGTCCCGCCTGGCGCGCTCGCGCGCCGCGCTCAAGGTCAAGTGGATGCAAGAAGTGGAAGGAGCGCCGCGTGCAGTGCGCTGAATCGCTCCGGGTGCAGGCCTATTTCGACGGCGAAGCTGATGCGCTCACCGCCGCCGAGATCGAGCGGCACGTCGAACATTGCGCCGAGTGCCGGGCGCTGCTGCAAGATCTTGAAAAGGTGCGCGCTGCTTTGCGCGAGGGCGTCACGTACGCCGCGGCACCGCCGGCGCTGCGCACGCAGATTCTGCAGGCGCTCGACCAGGAGGAGGCCGTACCAGCAAGCCTCGCCGCGGCGCGGCCAAAGCAGCGGCCGCTGCCGCAGGCCCGGGCTTGGCGCGGACGCTCATTTTGGACCGGAGCGTTCAGCGGCATCGGCGGCGCCGCGCTCGCGGCAAGCATCGCCTTTTTTGTGGTCATGCCGGCTGTCAGCCCCTTGAGCAATGAACTGGTGAATGCGCACGTGCGCTCGCTGATGCCGGCGCACTTGATCGACGTGGTATCCACCGACAAGCACACCGTCAAACCGTGGTTTGCGGGACACGCCGATGTCTCGCCGGTGGTTTCAGACTTCGAATCGCAGGGTTATCGTTTGGTCGGCGGGCGCGCGGACTACATCGAGCATCAGCGCTCGGCCGTAGTGGTGTACCAGCACGGGGCGCACGTCATCAATGTGTTCACCTGGGCCGCCGGCGGACGCTTGCCGAGCAACACCACGCGCAGCGGCTACCATCTCGCGTTCTGGCAGCAGGGCGATATCCAATACTGCGCCGTGTCCGATACGGGTTGGGACGAGCTTCTGGGACTGGTGCGATTGTTGCGCGAGCAGGCTTAAGCGCAGGTTAGCTCAGGGCTAAGCGCACTCAGGGCGCAGCGCCGGGCGGCACAAAAATGGCCACACCGTGGCCGGTCTTTTTATAGATCCCCAAGGATCCACCGACCCCCACGCCGACTGCCGAGTTGCTCGAGACGGAACTGGATCCGACGCCCGATCCGACCGAGCCGGTTTGGCGGTCGGAGAAGCCCTCCAGGATCACGCCGTTCGCACCCACCTTGGCTGCCTGCTCCTTCAATCCTGCGATCACTTTGTCGACCGTCTTCTGACCGCCCGTGGTGAAGGCGCTGTTCTTCGAGGCATTGAGGACCGCGATCTCCTCGAAAGTCGCCGGCGGTTGCCAGTAAAGCTTTACCTCTGCCGGCGAAATAGCCGGGCGCACCCTGCCGGTCACGACAACGGAGTCGGTGGCGCAGGCCGCGACACAGAGCGCGATCACGCCGCAAATCGTGAGTAAACGGCCGGCAGTTGTTTGAATTTCCATCGCGCACTCCTTGAGCCCTAAAGCCAGCTGTTAAAAATACGGGATCCCGCGGCGGAATAAAACCGGCTGCCCTGCAGTCTTGTCTCCTGAACCGCAACTAAAAGGAGTGAGATATGTCCGACAATCAATCGTCGTTATCGCGCCGCAATGCGCTGAAGTGCATGGCATTCGGCGGGGCGGGAACCCTGTTTGCGTTGTCGGGCGGAGTATTTACGCCCTTCAATCTGGCCATGGCGGCCGGCAACAAGGAGGCGATCTCGAAGCTCGGCCGACCCCTGTTCGTGCAAATCAGCGATACCCATATTGGCTTTAACAAGGATGCCAATGCGGACGTCAACGGAACGCTGACCCAAACCATCGATATCGTAAACGGCATGGCGGAGCAGCCGGCGCTCATCATCCACACGGGCGACATCACCCACTTGTCCAAGGCCGCCGAGTTCGACACGGCCCAGCAGCTGTTTTCGCGTCTGCGCACCACCGAGATGCACACCGTTCCGGGCGAGCACGACACCACCGATGCCACCGTAACGGAGTACTTCAATCGATTCGGCAAGGCTTCCGGCAACAAGGGCTACTACAGTTTCGATCACGCCGGGGTGCACTTCATCGGGCTCATCAACGTGCTGCAGTTCAAGCCGGGCGGTCTGGGCACTCTCGGCGCCGAACAGCTCGCGTGGGTCGCCGCCGATCTCAAGGGCCGTTCCGCGAGCACGCCCATCGTGGTATTCGCGCACATGCCGCTATGGACGGTCTATGAGCCCTGGGGTTGGGGCACGGGCGACGCCGACCAGCTCATGGCCCAGCTGCGACCCTTCGGTTCGGTGACGGTGCTGAACGGACACATTCACCAGATCGTGCAAAAAGTGGAAGGCAACGTCACGTTCCACACGGCGCGCTCGACCGCATATCCGCAGCCGGCCGCCGGCGAGGGCGCAGGTCCGGGGCCGCTCAAGGTGCCCGCGGAGCAGCTGTCGAAAATGCTCGGCATCACCAGCGTTTCGGTCGTGAAACATCCTGCAGCGGCACTGGCGCTCACCGACACGACAATCGCATAACACAAGAATTTCTCAAACTCGAAGGATAGATCAATGGAACTCAATCGATATCGGTTGCAGCTCGTCGCTGCGGCAATGGCAATGGTGTGCGCGGTGTCGGAGGGCGCCGTCTCCAACAGCATCGAAGTGAAGGATTTCATGTTCATGCCCACGACCTTGACGGTCAACGCCGGGGACAAGGTGACCTGGGTGAACAAGGACGACGAACCCCACACCGTGGTGAGCGATACGGGAATGTTTCGCTCCAGTGCGATGGATACCAACGAAAGCTTCTCGTTCAAGTTCGACAAGCCGGGCACGTATCACTTCACCTGCTCGATTCACCCGCGCATGGTCGGGACCATTGTCGTCAAGTGAACAGGAGAACCAAGACAACGCTGATTGCCGTCGCCGCGGTCTTTGCGGCGGCGTGGATTGCCGTGCTGTTCGTCGAACTGGGCGTCTACAACATCGGCGCGGATGATCACCATAACAAGGTGACGCTGGCGCTCATCGAGCAGTTGCGCGACCGATCCATCGATGCTCGCCTGGCCTCGATCAAGCCGCAGCTCAGCGCGACTCCTGAAATGGTCAGGGCCGGCGCTCAGCACTACGCGACGCTGTGCGCCGGTTGCCATCTGGCGCCCGGGGTCGCGAAGTCGGAGGTCCGCACCGGGCTCTATCCGCACCCGCCGAATCTCGCGCAGGAGGAGATGCAGGAGTCGCGGCGCGCGTTCTGGGTCATCAAGCACGGCATCAAGATGTCCGCGATGCCCGCATGGGAAAAGACCTTGGACGATGCCGCGGTCTGGGACGTGGTGGCGTTCGTGCGCAAAATGCCGGGCATGAGCCCGGAGGACTATCAGCAGCTCGCGGCCGCCGGGAGTATCCGGGCCGGCTCCTAGTCGCGGAAATTGCTGAACTGCAGCGGTACGCCGACTTCCGCTTTGCGCAAGAATGCGATCGCCTCCTGCAGGTCGTCGCGCTTTTTGCCCGTGACCCTGACCTTGTCGCCCTGGACTTGCGCCTGCACCTTGAGTTTCGAGTCCTTGATGAGGCGCGAGACCTTTCTGCCGGCCTCGGCATCGATGCCGTGCTTGAGTATCACCAGCTGCTTGGCCCGGGCGAGATTGGTCTCCGGATCCTTCACGTCCAGGCAGCCCACATCGATGCCGCGCTTGGCGATGCGCAGCTTCAGGATTTCCAGCATTTGCTTCAGCTGAAACTCCGCCGGCGCCTTCATGGTCACCGTCGTCTCTTCCAGCTCGAAGCTGGCGCCGGTGTCCTTGAAATCAAACCTCTGCGTCAATTCGCGCACCGCCTGATCGACGGCATTGGTCAGCTCATGCGTGTCGATTTCCGATACAACGTCGAATGAAGGCATCAGGTTTCCGCCAGCAGCTGATCCAAGGTGCTCTTCACTTCGGTCACGAACTGCACGTAGTGATCGCCGGTGGCAGGGCCGGTGTAACCGGTGTGGATTTTGCGCACGTTGCCCTTGCGGTCGATGAAGACCGTGGTGGGAAAGGCGACGAAACTCTGAAGCATGGGCAGCTTCTTGCCCGCCTCGTCCTTGTCCGAGATGCCGGCGATCAGCGTGGTGTATTCGATGCCGTAGTGCTGGCGGAACCGCTTGGTGGCTTCGGCGGCGCGTGGGAAATCGCCGAAGTGCTCGAACTGCAGCGAGACGATTTCCAATCCCTTGCCGCGATATTCCTTGTAGAGCGGCTCGAGAAACGCTGCCTCGTCGTGGCAGTTCGGACACCAGCTGCCGGCCAAGGCGACGATCAGCACCTTGCCGCGAAATTGCGCATCCTTGGACGAGACGGTTTTGCCGTCGAGGTCCGGGAATACAAAGTCGAATTGTTTGACGCCCGCGCGCATGGCGGTCACGCCGTAGGCATCGGGAAGCTTGGCGGCGGCATCGCGCTTGCCGACCCATTTCTCGTGAAACGCGAGGCCCGACCACCAGTCGCCGTCGAGCCCGCCGTCTGCTGTGATCTTGGCCTTGTAGAGAAACACGTGGGCGCCGTCGAAGGTCGACAAGTACAGTTCATCGCCCTTCACCTGGCCGGCGAGATAGCGATGATCGCCCGTGGTGGTCAGGATCGTGCCGCTGACGAAATCGTGAGACTGGCTGAATTCGCCGAGCGCCACCTCGGGCACTCCGCTGTCGTCGATGAATTTCACCGCCCACCGGCCGGAGACATCCGCGTTGTCGCTCACCGGAGTCTTGAAGAACCGGTACCTGTCTCCCAGAGTGGCGCGCAGCGGGACATGCTGGTTCTTCTCGTTCGGTTTGACCAGAAAAATCTCGCCCAGCAGCTGATTTCCCGCCGCATCCGCCTTCAGGACATTTTCATAGCCCGGCATGCGTATTTCCAGATGGGAACCGGCGATCTTGACTTCGCTCAAGAGGAGCCGCTCCTCGCCATTGATGAGATATCCGACCGGCTTGGAGTCCTTTTGCGCAAGCTCCAGGCCAAACGGCAGCTCGCCGCCGGGCGTCTGCAGCACGACGCGGTAGGTGCCCATTTTCACGTCGTTATTCACGCCGGGCGCAACGGTCGCCGGCGCCTCGCTGCGCTGGCAGGCGCCGAGAACGAGCCCGGTCAAGACCAAAATAAGCGGCGATTTGAATGTATCCATGCTACGACCCCGAAAGATTCCCTAACGATACCCGCGCGCCTGCAAAGTGAATAGCTTCGCATATTGGCCGTCGGCCGCCATCAGCGATTCGTGGCTTCCGCGCTCGACGATGCGGCCTTCCTCGAGCACCAATATCTGGTCGGCCATGCGCACCGTCGAGAAACGATGCGAAATGACGATGGCGATGCGATTGCGCGTCAGCTCGCGGAAGTGCTCAAAAACCTCGGCTTCCGCGCCGGCATCGATAGCCGCGGTGGGCTCGTCCAATACCAAGATGTCGGCATCGCTGCGCATGAAGGCGCGCGCCAGCGCGATTTTCTGCCACTGTCCGCCGGACAGCTCGCGCCCATCCTTGAACCATTTGCCGAGCTGGGCGTGATAGCCGCCGGGGAGCTGTTCCACGAAATCCGCCGCCAAACCCTTGGCAGCGGCGCTGCGCCAGCGTGCCTCGTCGTCGAAGGCGCGCACATCGCCCGCGCCGATATTTTCGCCCACCAGCATTTGATAGCGCGCAAAGTCTTGAAAAATTACGCCGATGCGCTGACGCAGCGCGGTCTCATCCCAGTCCTTGAGATCGAGTCCGTCGAGCAAGATCCGGCCTTGCGTGGGCTCGTACAGCCGCGTCATCAATTTGATCAAGGTGGTTTTGCCGGAGCCGTTCTGCCCCACCAGCGCCAGGCTTTCACCGGGGCGGACGTGCATGCTGATTTCCGAAAGCGCGGGCGACGCGGCTCCCGGATAAACGAACGACACGTCCTCGAAGCGAATGCCGTCGCCGGGTTCGGGTCCGGCGGTGAGCCGGCCGTGGAGGGTGCCCCGGCCTACGGGTTGTTCCAGGTATTCGAACAGATTCGACAGATACAGGTTGTCCTCGTACAGGCCGCTGACGGCCGACAACGCGGCGCTCACGGCCGACTGTCCCTGGCGGAACAGCATCAGGTACATGGTCATTTGGCCGACGGTCATTGCGCCGAGCACGGTTTCGACGGCGATCCATACATAGCCGCCATACAACGTGGCCGTTCCCAAGAGACCCAAGCCAAAACCCCAGCCGTCGCGGCGCAGGGTCAGATCGCGATCCTCGCGATACAGGCGGGTGAAAATGTCCCGGTAACGATCGAGAAATCGTGGGCCCAGATCGAACAGCTTCACTTCCTTGGCGTAATCCTCGCGCGCCAAGACGGATTCCAAATAGATTTGCATGCGCGACTCGGGCGCCCGCCAGCGAAACAGCCTGAAGGCCTCGCCCGAGAACTTGGCTTCCGCGAGGAATGCCGGCAGTCCGGCCAACAACAAGAGCAGCACGGCCCACGGCGAGAAGCGGTACAGCAATCCGCCGAAGGAGATCAGCGAGACTGCATTCTGACCCAGCCCAAAGGTACGCATCACGAGGCTCAATGGTCGGCTGGAGGCTTCGCGCCGCGCCCGTGTCAGCTTGTCATAGAACTCGGAGTCCTCGAATTGCGTCAGGTCGAGCGTGAGCGCTTTTTCCAAGATCATAACGTTGACGCGCTGACCCAGTTGCGCACGCAGCAGCGACTGCGCCAGCGAAATACCTCGCTGCGCCATGGCGGTGGCGGCGACCAGCACCGCCTCCAGGGCGACGTAGCGCACCACGTCGGTCAGGAACGTCGTGCCGGTGCGACGGTGCAGATCCGCGGCGTGTATGACGGCGTCGACAATCTGCGCACCGACATAAGCCACGCCAGCCGGGAGCGCGCCGGCCGCCAACGTGAGCACCGCCAGCGTGATGCTCAAGGTCTTATTGGTGCTCCAAACCAAGGACAGAGCACGGCTGCTGTACTCGAATACGCCGGCTGGGCTGATTTTGGGTTGGGCGCTGATGAAATGTCCCCGCGGTCTATAATAGACGCTCGCAATCCACTGGTATGGCGGAGTAGCCGTGAAATTCAAGTCCTTGCTCGATCGGTGGAAGAAAACCGTTGCGCCGGAGAGGACCGCGAAGGAGTACGCCGTGCGCCTGCCACTTGACGATGCGGCGAGATTGCAGGCCCTGGCCGAGCTGTATCCGGGGCAGTCGATCGAGGAAATCGTCACGGACCTGCTCGGCGCCGGCTTGGACGAGATTGCCGCCGCCATCCCTTATGAACGGGGCCCGAAAGTCATTTCGCGCGACGATCAGGGCGACCCGGTCTATGAGGACATCGGGCTTACTCCCCGATTCGTTGAATTGACCCGCAAATACAAGAAAAAGCTGGAAACAACAGGGAAAAAGTAGCCGCCGGCGGCTGATTCATGGTTGACGCTGGCCGCTCGAGGCGGCGATACTGGCGCTATGTCGACCGTACACACTCTTCGCAACACCTGGTGGTGGCGTCTCCCCTAAGGAGTGGGCTGGTCGTGTAGTTTTCGTTTTTATCGTTCTCCAGAACCCATCTCCGCGACAAGTGGTGATGGGTTTTTTATTGCCTGAAGAGTCCTGAATGAAACCGCCTTTTGACATCGCAGCCGATCTCGACACGCCGGTCTCGGCGTATTTGAAGCTTGCGCCGTTCCGGCCGCGATTCCTGCTGGAGAGCGTCGTGGGCGGCGAGCGGCTGGCGCGCTATTCCTTCATCGGCTTCGGCGACTGCCTCGAGGTCAAGATTGACGCCGCCGGCGTGGATGTCGGCGGAACGAAGTCTGCGCGGCCAAAGGACAAGCAAGAATTCCTGGGCGTGCTGCGCGGGGCATTGCTGCGCGCTCCGAGCCCCAGCCCGAAAATCCCCGGCGTCCCCTTGTTGGGCGGCTTGGTGGGATATACGGCGTACGACGCCGTGCGTTATTTCGAGCGGCTGCCGCATCGAAGCCTCGATGCTGCGACAACGCCGCACGCTCACTACGTGGCGCCGCGCTCGCTGCTGGTGTTCGATCACTTGACGCGCGGCGTCGCGCTGTTGCACGACGGCAGCGAGGACGAGCGGCAAGCCTTGAGGCGCGAGGTGATTCAAGCGCTGCGCGGCGCCGTACCCACGCTGCTGGCGCCGGGGACATTTTCCAAAGGGTTGCCGTCGTTGACCGAAGAAGCGCATGCGGTGCGCGTGAGGCGCGTACAGGAATACATTGCGTCCGGCGATGTCTACCAGCTGGTGCTCGCGTCCCGATTCGAAGGACGCCACACTCTCGCGCCGTTCGAGGCCTATCGCGCATTGCGCCTGTTGAATCCGTCGCCTTATATGTTCTTCTGCGAGCTTGGCGATATCACCGTGGTTGGATCCTCGCCGGAAGCCTTGGTGAAGTGCCATGCGGGACAGGCGCAACTGCGGCCCATTGCCGGATCACGGCCCCGCGGCGCCGACGAGGCGAGCGACGCGGCGCTTGAAGCCGAACTGCTCGGCGATCCGAAGGAAAACGCCGAGCACGTGATGCTGGTGGATCTCGCGCGCAACGATTTGGGACGCGTCGCTGTTGCGGGCTCGGTGTCGGTGGATCCTTACCGCGTGATCGAGCGCTACAGCCACATCATGCACATCGTCAGCGGAGTGAAGGGCCGACTGGCGCCGGGGCAGGACGCGTTCGATCTGTTCGCCGCAACCTTTCCCGCGGGCACGCTGGTGGGCGCTCCGAAGGTGCGTGCCATGCAGCTCATCGATGAACTCGAGCCGGTGGGCCGCGAGCTGTATGGCGGGACCGTGGGCTATTTCGGCCAGCACGGCGACATGGATCAGGCGATCACAATCCGCACGCTGGTGTTTCGCGGCGATACCTACAGCTACCAGGCGGGGGGCGGTATCGTCGCCGACAGTCACCCAAAAGCCGAATATGACGAGTTGATGGCCAAGAGCGCCGTGCTGCGGCGGGCGCTCGAGCTCGCGGCCGAGGGCCTGTAATGTCCGCAAGGGTACTGCTGATCGACAACTATGATTCCTTCACCTACAACCTGGTGCAGGCGTTTCTGACGTTGGGAGCCGAAGTCGATGTTTGGCGCAACGATGCAATCAGTGTGGAACAAGCGCTCGCGCAAAACCACACGCACCTGGTTATTTCACCCGGACCGGGCACTCCGAAGGACGCGGGCGTTTCCATGCAAATGATTGCCGCATTCGCGGGACGCATCCCGATATTCGGGGTCTGTCTCGGACACCAATCCTTGGTCGAGGTCTTCGGCGGCAGGGTGGTTCGCGCCGGCCGCCTGATGCATGGCAAGGTCTCGCCAGTGCTGCACGATGGCAAAGGGCTGTATGCCGGCATGCGCCAGAGTTTCGAGGCGGGCCGCTATCATTCTCTGATCGCGGAGCCCGGCAGCATTCCGGCGGTGCTCGAGGTGACTGCGCGAACACCCGAGGGGGAGATCATGGGCGTGCGTCACCGATCCTTGAAAATCGAGGGTGTGCAGTTTCATCCCGAGAGCGTACTTACGCCTGACGGTCCGATGCTCATGGGCAATTTTCTGAAGACCTGATGTGAACACTCCTCGCCAGATTCTGGAGCAGCTGCTTGCGCAGCAAAACATGAGCGAAGAGCAGGCCGCCGCGCTATTGCATCAATTGACGGCGCCGGATCTATCGCCCGTCATGGCCGGTGCGCTGCTCGCAGCATTGCGCGCCAAGGGCGTCACGGCCGGCGAGGTACGGGGCTTCGCAGGCGCCATGCGCTCGTTGGCGGTCAAGCCCGCGCTGCCGGAAGGCATAGATGCCATCGATATCGTCGGCACCGGCGGCGACGGCTCCGGCAGCTTGAATCTGTCGACCGGCGCGGCACTGCTCGCGGCCGCTTGCGGATTACCCGTCGTCAAGCACGGCAATCGATCGATATCCAGCCGCTGCGGCAGCGCCGACCTGATCGAGGCCATCGGTTTCACACTGCCGCTGGATGAAAATCGCGCGGCCGAATGTTTCGTCGCCACCGGCTTTACCTTTCTGTTCGCCCCGTACTTTCACCCCTCCATGAAGGCGCTCGCGCCCATCCGCGCTGCGCTCGGTGTGCGCACCGTATTCAATTTGTTGGGGCCCTTGACCAATCCTGCGGCGCCGCGCTACCTGCTGGTCGGAGCCTACGATGCGCCGACCGCCGAACTGATGGCGGGCACCCTGGCGGGCATGCGCATCGAGCGCGGCTGGGTGGTGCATGGCGCTTCCGGATGGGATGAAGCGACGCCCATCGGTTCCTTCGTGGCCTTCGACGTGCAGAACGATCAGGTCACGCGCCATGAGATCAATCCGGAAGAATTTGGGATTGCGCGCTGCTCGCCGCGCCAGCTGGCCGGCGGCGATGCCAAGACCAATATCAAAGCTTTGATAGATGTGTTCGAAGGCCGCGACATAGGACCGCATCTCGATACGCTGGTCCTGCAATGCGGTCTCGCCTTGATGATTTCCGGGCGCGCACAGTCCATCGCGGGCGGCATTGCGCTGGCGCGCGCGGTCGTCGACAGCGGCAAGGCCCTGGCATGGCTGCAGCGGTTGCGGGCATTTGCGCTGCATTCCTCGCAGCAGGCCGCGTCATGAGCGGTTTCTTGGACGAGATGGCCCGCTCGAGCGCGGCGCGCGCAGGCCGAGCGATGGCGCTCGAGCCGCTCGCCGCGCTGGAAGAGCGTGCACGAGCGGCGCCGCGCGGCTCGCAGCTGCGCCTGTCGGCTGCCGGATTCGATGTGATTGCGGAGCTCAAATTGCGCTCGCCGGCCGCAGGGCAGCTGGGTTCGCAAAGCGACGACTGGCTGTCGCGCGTGAAGGCGTATGCGCAGGGCGGCGCAGCAGCCGTATCGGTGTTGACGGAACCGTCGCGTTTCGACGGATCGCTCGAGCATCTGAAGCAGGCATGCGCCGCGCTTGCGCCATTCGACGTGCCGGCCATGCGGAAGGACTTTTTGGTGAATCCCTACCAGGTGCTGGAGGCACGGGCGGCAGGGGCCGGCGGCGTGCTGGTGATCGTCAGAATGCTGTCGCGGGCGCAGATGATGGACCTGCTCGATGCGTCGGCCGAACATGGCCTGTTCGTGTTGCTGGAGGCGTTCGACGGCACCGATCTGGCCGCGGCTCGCGAGTTGCTTGCCGGGCGCAGCGGCAGCCCCTCCGCGCGCGGCGACAATATTCTGATCGGCATAAACAGCCGCGATTTGCAGACTCTGGAAGTGGTGCCGGATCGATTCGAGGATCTTGCCCCGCAGCTGCCCCATGACCGGCCGGCGGTGGCCGAGAGCGGTGTTGCCTGCGCGGCGGATGCCCGGCGCATGATGGGATTGGGTTATCGGCTGGCATTGATCGGCACGGCTCTGATGAGCCGCGACGACCCCGCGCAATTGCTGCGTGAAATATTGGCAACGACACGGACAGCTTGAGGCTAAATGGCTACACTCCCGGCCATGTGGATCAAGATATGCGGCATCACCGGTGCGGATGCGGTCAGCGCGGCAGCGGATGCCAACGTTGACGCGATCGGCTTCGTCTTTGCGCCGAGCCCGCGGCAGGTCACGCCCGGGCAGGCCGCACAGCTCGCGGCGCTGGCGCCGCCGGGCATATTGCGCATCGCCGTCGCGCAGCATCCCCTGCAGATGAAGGTCGATGAGATTTGCCGAATTCTCAAGCCGGATTATTTTCAGACCGATGTCGAGGATTTGCGCGAGCTGAAGATTCCCGCGCACATCAAGGTGCTCCCCGTCGTGCGCTTCGGCCGCAAGACACCAAATCCCTTGCCGGGACGCATGTTGTTCGAGGGTCCGTCGAGCGGTATCGGCGAACTCGCCGACTGGGGCCGCGCCGCGGAGCTCGCGCGCCAGACTGAAGTGATTTTAGCGGGCGGGTTGTCCGCGCAGAACGTGGCCGAAGCCATTCAAGCCGTGCGGCCGTTCGGCGTGGACGTGAGCAGCGGCGTCGAGTCCGAGCCTGGCGTCAAGGATCCGGCGAAGATTCACGAGTTCGTGCGCGCCGCGCGCGCCGCGGCCGCGCATCTGGATAGGGAATCATGAGCTCACCGCTGCGAGCCGCCGCGGCGCCCGCGAACCTGCCCGACGCCAAGGGCCGTTTCGGCGCATTCGGCGGCCGATACGTGCCCGAAACGCTGGTGCCGGCGCTCGACCGGCTGCAGGCCGGCATCGACCGCTACTTGCACCAATCCGATTTTCAAGCCGAGTTCATGCATGAGCTCAAGACCTGGGTCGGACGGCCCACGGCGCTGTCGCCCGCGCCGGCTTTGAGCCGGCGTTGGGGCGCGCAGGTGTACCTGAAGCGCGAGGATCTCGCGCACACCGGCGCGCACAAGATCAACAACGCCATCGGCCAAACGCTGTTGGCGAAACGCTTGGGCGCCAAGCGCATCATTGCAGAAACCGGCGCCGGTCAACATGGTGTCGCGAGCGCGGCGGCGGCGGCGCGGCTGGGAATGCCCTGCACGGTGTACATGGGGGCGGTCGACGTCGAGCGCCAGGCGCCCAATGTGGATCGCATGAATCTGCTGGGCGCAACGGTGGTGCCGGTGACGAGCGGCGATCGAACACTGCGCGCCGCCATCGACGAAGCGCTGCGTGACTGGGTGTCCGACCCTGACGGCACATATTATTCGATAGGTTCCGCAGTGGGACCGCATCCCTATCCTTATCTGGTGCGGGAGCTGCAGTCGGTGATCGGCCGCGAGGCGCGCGCGCAGATGCTGGATGCGACGGGCAGGCTGCCCGATGTCGCAGTCGCCTGCGTCGGCGGCGGTTCGAATGCCATCGGCTTATTCCATCCGTTCCTGGGGGATGCGTCCGTGCGACTGCTCGGTGTGGAGGCAGGCGGCCGCGGTGCGGGCCTGGGCGACAACGCCGCGTCGCTGACCTTGGGTACACCCGGTGTTTTGCAAGGCAGCTACACTCTGATTCTGCAGGACGCCTTCGGTCAGGTTCGCGAAACGCATTCGGTGTCCGCGGGGCTGGACTACTCCGGCGTCGGCCCCGAACACGCCTACCTGATGAAGACCGGGCGCGTGACCTATGAGTCGGCGACCGATTCGGAGTCATTGGACGCACTCGCCGAGTGCGCCAAGTACGAGGGCATCTTGCCGGCCATCGAGAGCGCGCATGCATTTTTCGGCGCGCGACGCTTCGCTGAGAAAAATCCCGGGGCGCAAATTCTCATTGGCTGCTCGGGAAGGGGCGACAAGGACATGCCCATCCTGCAGAAAACGCTGCTGAAAGCGCCGCGCTGATGAGAGCGATGCCGGGAGATCTGCGCCGATGATCGCGCCGAGCGAACGCATCTCCGCGGCGATCCAAGCGGTCGTCGCTCAGCGCCGAACCGCACTTGTGGGCTATCTGACCGCGGGATTTCCCAGCCGCCGCCAGTTCAAGGACAATCTCGCCGCCGTCGCCGGCGCTTGCGACGTCGTGGAAATCGGCGTGCCTTTCAGCGATCCGATGGCCGACGGCACCACCGTTCAGCGCGCGAGCTTCGCCGCTTTGGCCGATGGCGTGACGCTGCCGTGGATTCTCGAAGAATTGCGCTCCATCGAGCCGCGTCACAGCGCTCCCATCCTATTGATGAGTTATTTGAACCCGCTGCTGGCATTTGGCATGACGCAGCTGCCGCGCGCCGCCGCGGAGGCGGGCGTGGCCGGCTTCATCGTGCCGGATCTGCCGTTCGAGGAGAGCGGCGAATTGCACCAAGCGCTCGATGCCGAAGGCTTGGCGCTGGTGCAGATGGTGACGCCGGTGACGCCGCCCGAACGCTTGGCGATGCTGTGCCGGGAGGCCAAGGGTTTCGTGTACGCCGTGACCATGACGGGCACCACCGGAAAATCCGCCGACGGCAAATTCGCCGATGTGCCAATCGACGTGCTCGAATACATGGATCGCGTCAAGCAGCTTGCGACGGTTCCGGTCTGCGCCGGTTTCGGCATTCGCTCTGCGCGGCAAGTGGCGCGTCTTGCGCCGCATGTGGACGGCGTGGTCGTCGGCTCTGCGCTGGTTGAGGTAATGGAGCGCGGCGAGAATGTTGGAGCGTTCTTAAAGAGCTTGCGCTAAGCGGCCTTAGAGGAAAAACGTGAAGCGAGTGTATCGTGCCGCATCCCTCCTGCAGGTTGCCCATGCCCGCAATGTGCTGATCGCGGCGGGCA
>DASYIN010000120.1:0-35489 GCA_035997505.1 Steroidobacteraceae bacterium
GCATTGATGGCGTTGCGCAGCGCAGCCGATTCATTCGCGCTATCGCCCAAATTACGTATCGTCGTAAAGCCCGCCAGCAACGTGCGGCGTGCATACACCGTAGAACGGATGACATAGTCGGCGAGGTTCCAGTGGTAGCGGTCCACGTACTCGGTGCGGCTGGTCTGCCCCGTGATATGCGTGTGACTATCGATCAATCCGGGCATGCAAGTTTGCGTCTTCAAATCGATCGCGGTCGCGCCTGCCGGAGCCTGCAGACCGCCGTGCACTTCCTTCACCCGACCGCCCTCGATCACGATGGTGGTCTCACCGAGAACTTTGCCTGCGGCCGTGTCGATGAGATGGCCGCACAGCAGTGCCGTGACGCTTAGGCCAGAGGGCGCGGTAGGCGCATCGGCCGCTCTGCCTACGCCCGCTGACAAGAGCGCGGCGATTCCGGCGGTGAGTGCGCGCGCGGCGGAAGATCGATTCATCAAGGAGGGGTAACGCATTTTTAGTTGTCATCCGATGGTGAGGTTTGGTGTGAAAGCGCAACAGCATTGCAGCATAGGAGCGTCACGCGTTCAACCGGCGCGGCGAGCCCGCGGCGTTCACGCGATCATCGCTGCAATGGTTTCCCCTAACGCCAACGATGCAGTGAGTCCCGGGGACTCAATGCCAAAAAGGTTCACGATGCCGGCGAGCCCGTGCTCGTCAGGACCTGAAATATAAAAATCCCGCGTCGCCTCGCCCTCGCCTAAGATTTTTGGGCGAATACCGGCATAGGCCGGTTGCAGCCGCGATGGGTCCAATCCCGGCCAGTACTGCCGAATCGCCTCCGTGAAAAGCTCGATGCGTGTCGGGTCAACGGCGTAGGCGATGCGCTCGACCCACTCCGTGTCGGGACCAAAACGTGCGGCGCGGCCCAAATCGAGCGTCATATGAATACCCAGGTGCCCGCCGGGTCTGGGCGCGGGGTAAACCAAGCGCGAAAACGGCGAAGCGCCGGACAAGGAAAAATAGCTGCCCTTGGCGAAACTGATTTTCGGGATGTGCTGCGGCGGAAAACCCTCGATGCAGGATGCAACCTGGTCCGCCCAGAGACCCGCGCAATTGACGACCACCCGAGCGCGCGCCGCCGTCGCAAGCTCCTCATTGACGGCAATCTCGATGCCGGCGGGCACCGGCCGCATGGCAGTAACCGCGGTGCCATAGGCAATGGCGGCGCCGCGCGCTTCGGCGTCCGCCAACAGCGATTGCATCAGGCTGTGCGAGTCGATGATGCCCGTGGACGGCGAGGACAAGGCGCGGACACAATGAAGTTGCGGCTCGGCGCGCCGCGCTTCGCTTTCGCTTAGCCACCGCAAATCCAAGACGCCATTGGCGCGCGCGTTGATTTCGATTTTCTCGAGCGTCGCCAATTGCTCCACCGAGGTGGCGACCGTGAGCTTGCCGCAGCGCCAATGCGGGATGCCGCGCTCGGCGCAGTAGCGATACAACAACTCGCGGCCGGTTACGCACATGCGCGCCTTGAGCGAGCCGGGCTCGTAGTGGATGCCGGCATGAATGACTTCGCTGTTGCGCGAACTGGTGTGCATGCCGAACTGCCGCTCGCGCTCGAGAATGATGACATCCCGGCCGCCCTGCGCCAGTGCTCGGGCCACGGCGAGGCCGATGACCCCCGCACCGATCACGATGCAATCGACATCGTTCAACGCCGTCTATCCTGGGGGCTTGCTCAAAGCGGCCGCGGCCAAAAATTCATCGACATCGCTGCTCGCCGTCGCGTAGCACGTCACGAGACGAATGGTCACGCCGGAAGGAGGCTTGTGCAGCGACCAGCGGTAAAAATCGAATCCCTGCATTTCCAAGCTGCGTGCCGATTCCTCGGACAGAACCACGAACAATTCATTGGCCTGCACCGGATGCAGCAGTTTGGCGCCCTGCACCGCCTTCAGGCCCTCCGCCATTCGCAGCGCCATGGCATTCGCGTGGCGAGCATTCTTGAGCCACAGATCATTTTTCAAATAGGCGATCAATTGAGCGCTGACGAAGCGTAGCTTCGCCATCAAGTGGCCGGCACGCTTGCGGCGCCGCTCGAAATCGCGCGCCATGGCCGGATCGAAAAAAACCACCGCGTCGGCGGCGAGCGCTCCGTTCTTGGTGGCGCCCAGCGACAGCACATCGACGCCGCATTTCCACGTCGCTTCCGCCGGCGTACAGTCCAGGTGCGCCAGCGCGTTGGCGAATCTCGCACCATCCATATGCACGGGCAGGCCGTGCTGCCTGGCCGCGGCGCTAATGGCGGCGATCTCTTCAAGTCCATATACCGTTCCCCACTCCGTCGCCTGGGTCAGCGTCACGGCTCCTGGTTTGACGTGATGAATCCCCAAATCCTCGGCAAACGCAACGGCCTTGGTCAGCTGCTCGGGGCGAATCTTGCCGTCGGCTGCCGGGAAACCAATGAGCTGGGCGCCACCGGTGAAAAACGCAGGCGCGCCTGCCTCATCGGTGACGATGTGCGCCCCTTCGTGGCAATAAATCGCGCCGAAGCTGGGAACGATCTGCGACAGCGCCAGCGCATTGGCCGCCGTGCCGCTGATCACCGGAAATACGGCGACCTGCTTTTCGAACAACTCACTCGCGACGGACTGTAGTTTGGCGGTCAATTCGTCACCGCCATAGGACGTGACGAATCCCTCGTTGGCCTTGACCAGGGCGGACAGGATGGCTTCGCATGCGGGAGCGACATGGTCGCTACTGAAATTCCGACCCAAGTGTGCTCCTTAAAGAGGTCTTATTAAAGTATGCGCAGCGGATTGTACCCGCGCCGCGACGCCCACGTCATCGCCGCCAGTCCTTGGCGAGAAACTCATGGCTCTGTCCCTCTCGTTGCCATATCGCCGCCTCGGGCCGAACCGTGAGTAGCCAAATGCGCTGATCCAACGGCTGACGCGGCTTGAAGCATGAGGGACTCAAGACGGCCACGGCGCCGGCATGCTCGGGATCACGCACCGACTCGTAACGGATGGCATCCATGCCGGCTTGTCGTGCCACTCGCGCGAAGCGCTGTGAAGCGGTGTAGTCATTGGGATCCGTCCAGTCCGATCGGGCGCGCTTGAAGGGAGCCGCCGTGAGATCGACCATGCGCCCGTCGATGCCGGCACGAAACACAGTTTGCGGCGAGGGGCCCAAGCTCTCCAATCCCGCGGACTCCATCAAAAAGCGCCAGCGCCAGAATCCCAACTCCGCACAGGCGGTGCGCTCTCTTTCCGCCCCGTACCAGACTCCCGCGTCCGCGGGCGCGCGGAATCGCGAGCCGATCGGCGATACATAGCGAAACGGCGTCGCCAATAAATAGTGTAAATCGGCCGCGTCCTGCGGCAGCGCCGGCTTGCTCCTCTCCAAGATCCGCTCGAGCAGCAACTGCTCCTCCACGTTTGCGACCAATCGCAACGTGGACGCGACGTGTTGGGCCTCGACGGCTCGCCACAGCCGCCGCGTTGCCCGACTCGCCTCAGAGCCGACCGCGGGCGGCGTCCAGATATTGGACGACACGAACCAACCCTTCAGTGCTGCGAATCAGATCGATCGGTCTGGCCTTGAGGCCGCTGTTCTCACCATTGAGCCAGCGCCGGGCCGTCTCATCATTGGAGCCGATCACCGCATCCAGCGAGCGGAACAACCGTACGAACAGCGCCCCCAGCTCCCACTCCTTTTTTTGATCATCCAGGGTGTAGACGCCGTTGGCCATGCGCGAGACGGTCGAGGGGCTCAATCCCAGAATTTGCGCGAGGCTTGATTGCGTGATTTCCAGCAAAGCGCAGGCGCGCAGCACGGCGCTCGTCAGGACCAGGCGCGGTTCGGGCTTCGACTTCGACAGGGCACGCGGCATGAATGCCTACAGCAACAATTAGTGCCTTTGCATTCTACCGAAATATCGCCGAAATGACAAAAATCAGCTCAATTGATGGTAAATACCGGTATTGGACGGCGGCGTGCGCTTGCTGTTGAGCTTGATGTTCAGGCGCAGCTCGTTGGCGGAATCGGCGTTGCGGATGGCTTCGTCGTAGGCAATGACGCCGTTGTTGTACAGCTCGAACAGCGACCAATCGAAGGTGCGCATGCCCTGTTCCTGGGATTTGCCCATGATTTCCTTGAGCTCGTGAAACTCACCCTTCAAGAGCTTGTCGGATACGATCGGCGTATTGAGCAGGATTTCGATCGCGGCGATGCGCCCGCTGCCGTCTTCCTTGCGCACCAAACGCTGGGAAATGATGCTCTTGAGGTTGCTCGACAGGTCCATGAGCAGCTGCTTGCGGCGTTCGTCGGGAAAGAAATTGATGATGCGGTCCAGCGTCTGGCTGGCGCTGTTGGAATGCAGCGTGCTCATGCACAAGTGCCCGGTCTCGGCAAACGCGATGGCATGCTCCATGGTTTCGGCATCGCGGATTTCGCCGATCAAAATCACATCGGGCGCCTGGCGCAGCGTATTTTTCAAGGCGTGATGCCAGGTGTGCGTGTCGATGCCCACGTCGCGATGCGTCATCAATGACATCTGCGATTGGTGGATGAACTCCACCGGATCCTCGATGGTGATGATATGACCCGGCGATGAGCGGTTGCGGTGATCGATCATCGCGGCCAGCGACGTCGTTTTACCCGAGCCGGTGGCGCCCACGACCAGCACCATGCCGCGCTTGGTCATGACGATTTCCTTGAAGGTCTCCGGCAGCCCCAACTGTTCGAAGCTGGGCATTTCATTGGGGATGGTGCGGATCACGATACCGACGTTCAACTGCTGCATGAATACATTGACGCGATAGCGCGCGAGATCCGGTATCGCCATGGAGAAGTTGCATTCCCACTCCTTGGCGAACTCGGCGCGCTGACGCTCGTTCATGAGGCAGTGAGCCAGCTCGCGCGTAACCTCAGCGGTGAGCTTTTGGGTCGCCAGCGGCTGCATCTTCCCTTGGATCTTCATGCTCGGCGGGAAGTCTTTCGAGACGAACAGGTCTGACCCGCCGGCCCGCGTCATCGCGCCGAGCAGCTTGAGCATATAGGACCTGGCTTGTTCTTCGCTCAGCGCCATGTATCACCACCCCACCCGTTTACCGCCCGCAAATATAGGCCGCGGCACCACTCAAGGACCGCGACGGAGTTAACATACAGCGGTTTACGGGCGGAAATAGGCCTTAGGCGACCGGCTGTAACCGCTCGGATTCAGCATCGCGCCGATGAACAGCAACTCTCCGGTCTGATCGTCGCGGATGGCATAAAGGAACGGGTGATCCACCGTAATGTTGAACAGCGGCGCCGGGACGGCGGTGGGCGTGAGGCTGATGGGGCCGGATTCTAAGCCCGGGAAAAGCCTCAAAAATCGTAGAATATGTCGCAGTGCAGCGAGAGACTAGTGATGCGGCGCGCCGGTCCGCCAGCGCAGCGTGAATTCGTGCCGATCGGTCTCGGTTTCCAGTTCCGTCGCGACCTGGCGCACCAGTTCCTCGAGACTGGGTGCCCGCCCGGCGGCGGTTTTCACCAAGTGTCTGGCAATGGGTCCGATATAGCCGGCGAGCAGCCGTTCGATGCGCGCCACTTCCGTGGATTCCAACGGTGCCGCGCTGTGGAGAACCGGCGCCGGCTGTGTACTGGCGATGTCCGGAGCCGGCCCCGCAGCCCGCAGTAGAGCCCTTAAATAGTCAACCAGCCGCGCATAGTGCGGGTCGCGCGGCGGCGAAAACGCGTCCAACCAATGCTGAGCGCTCAGGAAATATTCCAGGCTCTTGGAAGGCAGCACGTTCTCGATGCGAAACGGCAGTATGCTGACTTGTTTGTACACCGCGCGTTCCACTTCTCGGCGCACCTGGGGCGAGGCATTGCTGTTGGCGGAGAAAACCAAAATCATCACGCGCGAATTGGAAATGGCGTCGATGATCTCCGCCGCCCAGTCGGCCGAGGGTGCTATATCGCGCGGAGCAATCCAGCACTGGATGCCTTCCCTTTCAACGCGCGCGACCAACTCCATGGCACAGTCGTAATCCGGCTGCGAGTAACTGACGAAGATTTCGCGTGCCATCGTCTTCAAGGCTCCAGGAGGCGCAGCGCCTTCTCAAGACTCTTGCGCATGCGCTCAAACGAGTGCGTCACCGAGGCAATTTCCGTGGCGCCGCCCGGCGGAAAATCCTCCGCCGACATGTCGCCGAGGCTCACCCGATCAGCCACCGCAGCGATCCTTCGAACCGGCCGCACCACCAAGCGATACAGCAAAATGTTCACGACGCCGAACGAGGCGGCGAATACCGCCCCCAGCAAGAGCATGAATGCGTGGAATTCCGTGCTGGCATTGCCAGCGGCGCTGGCGAAAGGCACGGACACCACTTGCGCGGCCACGACTTCGTTGGGCTGCCATCCAAAACCGTTAACGCCGCCATAGCGCGCGATCAAGCTTGCCGGCGCCGCCGAGGGCGTGCTGTGGCACACGAGACATTCCGGTTTCGCTCGAATCGGCCGCGCCAGATACAGCGACGGTCCCATCGGCGTGTCCCGCATGCCGACGACCTGTTGGGTCTGCGAATCATTGCGGAATCGCTGAATGATGTCGCTCTCCCAGTCGGCGGCGCGATCGCGCGGATTGGTCGGGTTGAGCGTCGCTTCCTTGTAGGCATACTCGGGATGATGCTCATGAAATTTCAGGAAATTTTGCGTCGCCGCGTAGGATGGCACGCTCTGCGGCGGAAACTCGTCTTTCATCCGCGCCGAAATCAGCGGCAAAATTTCATTCGCTGTATAGTTGCGCACGGCGGCAGCGCTGTCCATCATCAAGCCCGCTTCGGCGAGCACCTCGCGCCGGGCATTTTCCTCCAGCATGGCCCAACAGACATAGCCGGCGATCAGTGCAGCGAGCACAAATACGCCGCCTAGAGCCGCGTTGATTCGGAACAATAGACTCATGGTGCAATCGGCACTTAGGGATGCCTTTTATACAGTGTAAGCCTGCAGGCTCCGCATTGTACACGTCTTACTCGCGCAGGCGTCCTTTGAGATCATCGCGCGTCGATTTGATGTGCTCGTGCATGAGCGCGCGCGCCTCCCGCGATTTTCCCGCGCTCCACGCCCGCAACAGCGCGGCATGCTCGCGCGTCGCGCGTTTTGCCCGGCCTTCGGGGCGCAGATGCGCCTGCACATAGCGCTGCGCCAGGGTGTGCAGCCGGCTCAAGATCTCCGCCGCCACCGGCTGCAGGCGCGGCACGGTGAGCAGCAGATGAAAAGCTCGATTGAGTTGGCCGGACGCGCCAAATTCGCCCGCGGCGGTGGCGTCATTCAAATGTTCAAGCGCGCCGCTCGCCGCGGCATGATCGGCCGCGGCCGCAAGCGTAGCCCCCCGCGCCACGGCGATCGGCTCGATTTGCAGGCGAAGCCTGAAGACCTCGTCCAGTTCGGCGCTCACCAGCGGCCGCACCTGGAAACCGCGATTCGGAAAGATGTCGACCAATCCTTCGGATTGCAGTTGCACCAACGCCTCGCGCACAGGAATCTTGCTGGTGCCGAATTCGGCGGCAAGGCTGTCCTGGCGCAGCGCAGAACCTGGGGCGTAGGCGCCTGAGAGGATGCGGTCGCGAAAGCGCACGATCAGCTGGCTGGTCATCGATTGCACCAGCGGCTCGGTCATGCGCGAATGCCCCAGCAAAAAGGATCGTCTGGATCGAGCCTGAGCAGATTTTCGCCGGTGACGTGCGCCGTTCCGGTGATGATGGGCACGACTTCACCCCGGCTGCGGTCGTGCCACCGATAGCGCGCCTCAAAGCGGCTGGCGATCAAACTCTCCTGCACCCACACGTCACCCTCCTCTAACTTGCCGTCCGCGGCAAGGCAGGCAAGCTTCGCGCTCGTGCCCGTGCCGCAGGGAGACCGGTCATAGGCCTTGCCGGGACAGAGCACGAAGTTGCGGCTGTTGACCCCGGGCAACGCCGACGCACCGAAGAGCTCGACATGATCGACGAGGGGGTGCCCCTGCGCGTTGAGTGCCGCGCGCACCCGCCAGGTAAAGTCGGTCAGGGGCTCCACGTGCGCCAAATCGATCGCCTGGCCATGTTCCGACACCAAGAAGAACCAGTTGCCTCCCCAGGCGACATCGCCGACCACGCGGCCGATCCCATCGACATTCACCGCCACCTGCTTGTGCGAGCGATGGCTCACCACATTGGTCACGCTGATCCGCCCATCCACTCCCAGTTCCGCGTCCACCGCGCCCACCGGCGTGTCGATCTTGACGGCGCCCGGAGTAGTCCTGCCCGCGAACTTGAGCGACGCCATCAGGCCGATGGTGCCGTGGCCGCACATCCCCAAGTAACCCACGTTATTGAAGTAGATGACCCCGAACTGGCAATCGGCACGGTGCGGCTTGACCAGCAGCGCGCCGACCAAGGGGTCGGAGCCGCGCGGCTCGTTCACGATGGCGCAACGATAGTCGTCGAAGTGCTCGCGAAAGCGCTGCACACGCTCAGCCAGGGGGCCGTCGCCCAAATCGGGGCCGCCCTCGAGCACGAGGCGCGTAGGTTCCCCGCCGGTATGAGAATCGATGACGCGAATCGAGCGCATCCTCAAGGCTCCGTCGCGCGCGGCCGCGTGTCGCGCGCCCGTTCGATCATCTCAATCACTTCGGCGCGCCGAGCGCCGGCGAGCGGAAGCCGCGGCGGACGTACGCGCTCCGAGCCGCGCCCCATGATCTGCTCGGCGAGCTTGATGGATTGCACCAGATCGTGCTCGGCATCCAAATGCAGCAGCGGCATGAACCATCGATAGATGCGCATCGCTCGCTCGAGGTCGCCCTTACGCAGCGCCTCATAAAAGGACAACGATTCCACCGGAAAGGCGTTGGTGAGACCGGATACCCACCCCTTGGCACCCAGCGTCAGGCCTTCGAACGCAACATCGTCGAGTCCTGCGAACAGGACGAAACGCTCGCCAAAGGCATTGATGATATCCGTGAAGCGGCGCGTATCGGGCGCCGACTCCTTGATTGCGACGATGTTGGGCACGCCGGCCAGGCGCTTGAGTGTGTCCATGTCGATATTTACGCGGTAGGAGGGCGGATTGTTGTACAGCATGATGGGCAAAGAGGTGGCGGCCGCGACCGTCTTGAAATGATATTCAAGTTCGGCGGCCGTCGGCACGTACACCATGGCCGGCAGCACCATGAGCCCGGTGGCGCCCAGGCGTTCGGCATCGCGGGCAAAATTCGCGGCCACCGCCGTTGTGAATTCCGAGACGCCGACGATGATCGGTGTTTTGCCGCTCACCTCGACGGCCGCGCGCAAGACGCTGCGCTTTTCCTCCGCGGAGAGCGAATTGCCCTCGCCCACCGTGCCCATCAACACCAGCCCATGGACGCCGTCGTCGAGCAGGGCCTTTTGCACGCGTTGCGTCGCAGGCAGGTCGACCTGCAGCGCGGCGTCGAACTGCGTGGTTGCCGCTGGAAATACACCGGACCAGGTACAGACTGAAGGGTTGGTCATGAATCGCGTCCAAAGAGGAGTTGCTTGCAGGATCGTAGATCGTATACGGTGTGGCCATGGGTGAGCAAGATACGATCGCGGTGATCGGCGCCGGCGTCGTGGGCTCAGCCGCTGCTTTCGCCTTGGCGCGCGAGGGCCGGCGCGTTTTGCTGCTCGACCGGGCCGAACCGGGCACTGCCGGCGCAAGTTTCGGCAATGCCGGACACATCGCCGCGGAATTGGTGCAGCCGCTGCCCTCGCCCGCCCTGCTGTTTGGATTTTACCGTGAGCTGTTTCGCTTCGGCGGCGCGCTGGATCTTTCCCCGAAGCAAGCGTTGCGCATGTCCCCTTGGATACTAAAATTTGCCGCCGCTGCATTCCGGCGCGCCGAGAACACCCGCCACTTGGCGCCCTTGGTGCGGCCCTCGGCCGAGGTCTGGGAGCGCTGGGTCAAGACCGTCGGCCGGCCGGAGTTGTTGCGCAGGCAAGGACACTACGAGGTTGCATTGGGACCGAAGAGCCATGCTCACATGCAGGCCTATGCGCGCGAAATGACTCACATCGGCGTCAAAACCCGCCCCATGCCGGCCGAGCAATTGCTGCCGCTGCAACAAGGCGCCAAGGCCGCAACGTGCGCGGGTCTGTGGTTCGAGGATTCCGCCTACGTGGTCGACCCCTTGGAAGCGGTGCGCGCCCTGGTCTCGGCGGCTTACGACTGCAATGCCACGTTTCGAAAATTGGATGTGACAGCGCTGCGTCCCCGCGGCGACAAGATAGAGGTCTTGAGTCGCGAAGCGACATTCGTGGTGGACGCGGCGCTGGTCTGCGCAGGCGTGCGCTCCGCGCCACTGCTCGCGCCATTCGGATTGCGCGCGCCGCTGCAAGCGGTGCGCGGTTATCACATTGAAATGCCCGGACAGTCGACATTTTTCGATGCGCCCGTGGCCTACGTCGATGATCGGGTGATCGTCACGCCCATGAGAGGCCGGGTGCGCGCAACCAGCTACATGGAGTTTGCGGATCCCGACGCGCCGGCCGATGCGCGCAAGCCGGCGCGACTGCGGCAAACGGTGCGTGCGCTCGGCTACAACTGCGACTTGGAGGGACCTAGCTGGCTGGGATCGCGCCCGGTGCTGCCGGACTATCTGCCTGGAATCGGCCGCGCGCCGGGCCCGGCCAAGTTGTTCTATGCCATCGGCCATCAACATATCGGGCTCACTCTCGCACCGTTCACGGCCGAACTGATCGCCGACCTGGTGGCGGGCCGAGAACCTGCAATACCGGTCGCCGCCTATGATTTGCAACGGTTCTAAAGTGTCGTCAAACAGTACAAAGGGATTCTCAATGCACACATCTTTACCCTGGGCCCTAGCCGCGACTTGCGCGTTGTTGACGATGTCGGCCTGTACCCAGCCCCAGACGCCGCCGCCACAGGCGGACGCACGCCTGCAGAAGATTTATGCCGATGAATGGCAGTGGCGCGAGCAGCAGTATCCGGACAACGAAGATGCACAGAAACCGATCCAGGACCATCTGACAAAAGTCGACCCCGCCAATCAAGCCGCGCGCTTGCAGATGTGGCAGGAAGTGCTGAAGAAGCTCGATGCGATTCCGCGCGCCGAGCTGTCGGCCGCCGAGCAATTGAACTTTGATATCTATCACCCGCAGATCGAAGCGCTGATCGCGGAGCAACAGTTCCATGAATACGAAATGCCCGTCAATTCTGACACGACATTCTGGACGGATCTCGGCTACACCGCGCGGCGTCAGTATCGATCGCTGCAGGATTACCGCAACTGGCTCAGCCAGATGAAGGATGTGCCGCGCTACTTCCATGAACAAATGGATGAAATGAGCGCCGGCTTGAAGCGCGGCTTCACGCCGCCTCGCGTCACGCTCGAGGGACGCGATGCCTCGATTACCGCGGTCACGGATGCGGCGCCGGAAGCCAGTTTGTTCTATACACCGTTCAAGGACATGCCCGGCATCTCGGATGCCGATCAAAAGGCGCTGCGCGAGCAAGCGGTCAGCATCATCCGCGACACCGTGCAGCCCGTGTATCGCGAACTGCTGACGTTCTTCCGCAATGAATATGTGCCCGGGACCCGCACGACACTGGCCGCCTTCGATCTGCCGGACGGCAAGGCCTACTACCAATCGAGAATTCGCCAGTTCACGACAATTAACGAAGACCCGGCCGCCATTCATGCGTTCGGCGAGGCGGAAGTCGCGCGTCTGCACGCAGAAATGCTCGCTGCCATGAAGGAGACGGGGTTCAAAGGCGATTTTCCCGCGTTCCTCGCGTTTCTGCGCAAGGATCCGCAATTCTACGCAAAGACGCCCGAAGAGCTGCTGATGCGCGCAGCGTGGATTGCCAAGCGGTTTGACGGCAAGGCTTCGCAGTTTTTCGGGCTGTTGCCGCGGGCGCGCTTTGCCATCAAGCCGGTGCCCGATGATCTCGCGCCCTTCTATACCTCCGGGCGCGGTGGCCCGGGCGCGTACTTGCTCAACACCTATAACCTGCCCGGCCGGCCGCTCTATAACTTGACGGCGCTCACGCTGCACGAGTCCGCTCCCGGCCACGCCTTCCAGATGCCCATTGCTCTCGAACACAAACAGCAACCGGAATTTCGTCAGCACACGTATTTGTCTGCGTATGGCGAAGGCTGGGCGCTGTACTGTGAAACTCTCGGAGTGCAGATGGGCATGTATGACACGCCCTACGATCGCTTCGGCATGCTGAACTATCAGATTTGGCGCGCCGCAAGGTTGGTGGTCGATACCGGCATTCATTCTCAGGGGTGGAGCCGCGACCGCGCGATCGCCTATTTCCGTGAATACACGGCGCTGCCGCTGCATGAAATCGACACCGAAATTGACCGCTACATAGCGTGGCCGGCCCAGGCGTTGTCCTACTACCTGGGCGAGGACGCCATTTTGAAATCGCGGGCCAAGGCGGAGAAGGCGCTGGGCGACAAGTTCAATATCCGTGCCTTCCATGACGCCGTGCTGGAGTTGGGCTCGGTGCCGATTCCGGTGCTGCAAGCGCGCGTGGATCGCTTCATCACGGAAGGCGGCAAGGGCCCCTACCCCGAGATGGAATAGAAGTCCGCGTGAACATAGCCAGAAATCTCTTGCTCGGGGCCATCGCGCTGGTGGCGCTGACGTACATTGCGCGATGGTGGTGGCTGGAACGCGCCAGGCCTGCGGATCCTGCACGGCCACGCATGCCGCGGCTCTCCGACTTTGCGGTGGGATTCGTCACCAACTTTTTCGATACTTTGGGTATCGGGTGTTTCGCGCCGACCACGGCGTATTACAAGCTGAGCTCGCGCATGCCGGATGATGAAATTCCGGGCACGTTGAACACCGGGCACGCGCTGCCGGCAATGACCGAAGCCCTGATCTTTATCCTCATTGTCAGCGTCGACATGACCACGCTGGTAAGCATGATTGTCGCCGCCATACTCGGCGCGTGGCTTGCGGTAGGGCTGGTCACGCGCCTGTCGCGGCGTGCGATTCAGATGGGCATGGGAATTGCCCTGATCTGCGGAGCGCTGCTTTTCCTGGCGAAAAACCTCAACTGGGTACCGGGAAATGGCGAAGCATTGGGATTGCACGGCTTCATCTTGTTCGCTGCAATCGCCGGCAATCTACTGTTGGGCGCCTTGATGATGCTGGGCATCGGCCTGTACGCGCCATGCCTCATCATGGCGAGCCTGCTCGGCATGAGCCCAATCGCCGCCTTTCCCGTCATGATGGGGTCATGCGCACTGCTGATGCCGGTGGGCGGCGCGAGATTTATACGCAGCGGCCGCTATAACGTAAGCGCGGCGCTCGGTCTCGCGATCGGCGGCATTCCGGGAGTGCTTCTCGCCGCATTCGTCGTCTGGTCGCTACCCATCGACAAGCTGCGGTGGCTGGTGCTGATCGTCGTGCTGTATGCCGGAGCACAGATGTTGCGGTCGGCGTACAAGGAACGTGGGCTCACAGCGACCTCGCAATGATGACCTTCATGATCTCGGTGGATCCGCCGTAAATGCGCGTGATGCGCGAGTCGCGAAAGATCCGCGCGATCGGATAGTCGTTGATGTAGCCGTATCCGCCGTGCAGCTGGAGGCAGTCGTCCACGATCTGCCATTCGGTTTCGGTGGCCCACATTTTGGCAATCGCCGCCGTCGTGCCGTCGAGCGCCCCATTCAGCAGCCGCGCGATGCAATCGTTGATGAACACCTTCGCCACGGTGGCCTTGGCCTTCGCCTCCGCCAGCTTGAATTGCGAATTCTGAAAGTCGATGATGCGCTGGCCGAAGGCCTTCCGATTCTTCACGTACTCGATGGTCGTCTCCAAGGCCTTTTCCATGGTGATGACCGCGCCGATGGCGATGAGCAGGCGTTCGCGCGGCAGCTCCGCCATCAGCTGAGAGAACCCCTTGCCTTCCTGCATGCCGAGTAAATTTTCGGCCGGCACCCAGACATCATCGAAAAACAATTCGGAGGTGTCCTGGGCGTCGAGTCCGACCTTGTCGAGTTTCTTGCCGCGCTTGAAGCCCTGCACCTGGTCGGTTTCGACTATCAAGAGAGACACGCCGCGCGACCCCAGGGTCGGGTCGGTCTTGGCGACCACCACGATGAAATCGGCGACCTGTCCATTGGAAATGAATGTCTTCGAGCCCGTGATGCGGTAACCGTCGCCGTCGCGGCGCGCGGTGGTGCGAATGGACTGCAGGTCGGAACCGGCCCCCGGCTCGCTCATGGCAATGGCTGACACCCGTTCTCCGGAAACGAGCTTCGGCAGCCAGCGATGCTTCTGTTCTTCCGTGCCGTGCAGGATGATGTACGGCGTGATGATGACGTTGTGCAAGCCGAGCGCAAAGCCCTCGAGATTTTGCCGCGCGGCGACGTCCAGAAGCACCAGTTCGTGACGAAAGTCGGCGCCCGGTCCACCATAGGTTTCAGGCACCATCACGCCGAGAAAACCGGCAGCGCCGGTTTCGCGCCAAAACTCGCGCTCCACCTGCCCGGCCTCGCGCCAGCCTGCCACCCGCTTCGGCGGCGCGGCGCGTTCGAAAAAGCGATTCGCCGCGTCGGCGAACATTTGGATATCCGGATCCTGCATGAAGGCGGGGGGCGGCACATCGAGAACTGGCATTGCTTATCTCCCCTGTCGCGCGATCTCGCGCATCACGTATGGAATGTCACGAAGTCCTCGAGCGCCGCCCGTTCGGTGCGCAATCGATTGATGGGCGCCGAATAATCACCGTAGCCGAGCGCCAATCCGCAGAACAGCATCATGGTCGGAGGCACGCCTAAGAATTCATCGACTTCCTTGTGCCAAAGCGCCCAGGATTCCTGCGCGCAGGTTTCCAAGCCCTGCTCGCTGGCCAGCAACATGAGCGTCTGGAGCAGCATGCCGAGATCCGACCACTGCGGCGGCCCCATCGAACGATCAATGTAGAAAAACATCCCGACCGGCGCGCCAAAAAAATCATAGTTGCGCGCGAACTGCCGGTGCCGCGCAGGCCTGTCGTCGCGCGGCACGCCGATGAGTCCATACAAGTCCTCGCCGCACTTGTGGCGCCGCGACCGATACGGCTCCTTGAGCTCCGGCGGATAGACGTGATATTCCGGCGTGCCGCCGAACGGCGTGGCAAGGAACTTCGGCGTCAACTGCGCACGAAACCGCACCATCGAACCGCCTGAGACCACGTGCACCATCCAGGGCTGCAGGTTGCCGCCTGACGGCGCAAAGCACGCCGTCTCCAAAAGCTTGCGAATCAGTCCGGCATCGACCGCCTGAGCGGTGAAAGCGCGGCACGAATGCCGCGACAAGACAGCCTCGTTTACTGTGACAGCCATCCTTACTATGATGCCACACCAGTCACGGGGGAAGCTCATGCCCGACGCTTTGATCATCGATGCATGCCGGACACCGCGCGGCATCGGCAAGGCCGGCAAGGGTGCGCTTGCGCATCTACATCCGCAGCATTTGGGTGCGGCCGTGCTGAAGGCGCTCGCCGAGCGCAACCAGTTGGCGACCGAGGAAATCGATGATGTCATCTGGGGCACCTCGACACAGGTCGACAAGCAGGGTGCGGACCTGGGCCGCATGGCGGCTTTGTCCGCAGGCTACGACATTGTCTCGAGCGGCGTGACTTTGGATCGTTTTTGCGGCTCCGGCATTACCACCGTCAATCTGGCAAGTGCAGCCGTCATGTCCGGAATGGAAGATCTGGTCGTCGCCGGCGGCACGGAGATGATGTCGTATACCGCGGGTCTGCCGCATGGTTCGCCGTTCATGGATCGAGGCAACGAACTGCTGCGCGCGCTGCATCCGCAGACGCATCAGGGCGTCTGCGCCGACGCCATTGCCACCTTGGAAGGGATCGCGAGGTCGGATGTCGATGCGCTGGCCCTGGAAAGCCAACAGCGCGCGGCGCGCGCCATCGCGCATGGGTTTTTTGATCGCAGCCTGGTGCCGGTATCCAATCCCGACGGCAGCATTGCGCTCGACCACGAAGAGTTTCCGCGCCCACAGACCACCGCCGAAGGCCTTGCGGCACTGAAGCCCTCGTTCGCGGCGCTCGCCGACCATGCATTGGACGAGCACGGCACGACCTATCGAAGCTTGATTCAACGGAAATATCCGGGGCTTGAGATCAACCACATTCACCATGCCGGCAACAGTTCCGGTGTGGTCGATGGCGCGGCGGCCCTGTTGATCGCCTCACCGGACTATGCGCGTAAGCGCGGCCTGAAGGCGCGGGCTCGGGTGCTGGTGTATGCCAACATGGGCGATTCACCGACGCTGATGCTGAACGCGCCGGTGCCGGCGGCGAGAAAGGCGTTGCAACGTGCCGGGCTCAAGGTTTCGGACATCGACCTGTGGGAGATCAACGAGGCGTTCGCGGTGGTCGCTGAAAAATTCATTCGGGACCTTAAGCTCGATCGCAGCAAGGTCAATGTCAACGGCGGCGCAATCGCCCTGGGTCATCCCATCGGTGCGACGGGTTCCATTTTGATCGGCACCTTGCTGGATGAGCTCGAGCGCCGCGACTTGAAACGGGGACTTGCCACGATGTGTGCGGGCGGCGGCATGGCACCGGCCATCATCATAGAACGGGTCTGATCCAGCAGGCGTCTCCATCGGCGCCCTTTACAGCCTTCCCTAAACTGCCGACCGGTTCGTGCTCGCCCGAGGTGAGCCACTCGATCGTAGCGCTGTCGGCGGCGGGCACTTTGGCAATGAAGCGCGCACCGCTCGGTGCACGCGCGATGATGGCGCCTTGTTGGGCCGCGCCATCGCGGTCATAGAGCACAGTGTAAGTCTCCACCGTGGCCGGGCCCAGATAGTCTTCCTGGACTTGAGGAACGGGGCCGCGCAACGAGTCCGCCGCCGCCTGATAGTCGAAATTTTGAGGAAAACCATCCGGCGCGAATGCCGTGCGGCTCAACACGATCGAGTGGCTATGCGTCGCCAATCCGCCGTTTGCGAACAGTAAACCGTAACGGCCGCCCTGGCGCAGCGCCAGCACCATGCTCACCACCGCGTGGCTCATGTAGTTGCCGACCGGTCCGCCGCCGAACGTCAAACCGCCAAAAACGCTGGCAGCGCGCTCCAAGGGCCAACCCAGTACGCGGCGCGCCATCTTCGGCACGCAAGGAAAGCAGCTGTAGAGTTCGACGTGATCCAGATCCGCCGTGACGAGACCGTTTAGCTCAAGAGCCCGGAGGATCGAGACGGCCATGCTGGGCGAATCGGCGTAGCTGGCACGCGCCAGCAGATCAACGGGCTCATGCGCCGCCGCGCCGCGGCCGACATAAATCAGCTTATCGTCGCTGATACCGCGCGCGCGTGCCTCCGCGGCGCTCGTCACGATGAAGCCGGCGCCTTGATTGACGCTGCTATTCGCCACCATCAACTTGCAATAAGGAAAGGCAATGGGCCGATTCGCCGCCGACACGGTACGAATTTCCTCTGCCGACACGTATCGCCGCAGCCATGCCCCGGTATTGCAGGCGGCCACTTTGGAAAACAGCGACCAGATTTCCGCGCTCTCGGCTTGACCCTGCGCCAGGGTCTGGCCATAGGCCGCGCGGCCGGCATTCTCGTACAGCGGATAGACGTCCACCGGCGCGATGAGTCCGTAGCGGTGCCGGTACGAGGGCCCGCGCCGCAGGGCGACCGCGCGCACCGCGTTTTCGGAGTTGGCTGCGCGCCGCGCCGCCGTGCGCAGCGCCTCCCCACCGACCACGGCAGCAACCTTGATTTCTCCGGCGCCAATCCGGTTGGCGGCCTCATTCAGCAGCAGCAACGGGCTGTCGCCGCTGGCATAACCGGACTTGTAACAAATGCGCGGCGCCGCGCCGACGCGCGCCGCCAGAGGCGCGGAGACGTCGCCGAGTTCGGGAAAGGAGATTTGATCGACGACGCCCAGGGAGTCGAGCCGTGGCAGCCACCCTCCTCCCGCATCGCTGTCCGCGATGCGCAGCGCCGCTTCCATTAGCCCAAGCGAATCAAGACCCAAGCCCGTCTTGCCAGGCTCATCGCGATCATTGACCTGGCCTGCGCCAATGATCACGGGGATGGGATTAGACTCGTTGCTCGGCATATACCTGCGACCATGATGACCGATCTTGAGAATTTTCTCCGCCATGTATAATTGAATTCCATGCCACAGCCGACGCAGCAGCCCGAAGCCATCATCCGCGCGGCCAACGTGCTTGGCGAAGGAGTACTTTGGGACGATGCTGCCGGGGTGCTCTGGTGGACGGACATTCAGTCGAGCGAACTGCTGCGCTTTGACTGGGGATCGCAGCGATTGCAGCGCAACGCTCTGCCCCACCGGCTCGGCTCTTTTGGACTGATTCAAGGCAGCAGCGACATCATCGCTGCCTTCGCCAATGGCATTGCTCTCTATCATCCGGAAAGCGCGGCGCTGCAGTGGATCTCCCAGCCGGCCGCAGCGCATCCACATCTGCGTTTCAATGACGGGCGAGTGGATCGTCAGGGACGCTTCTGGACCGGCACCATGATCGAAAAAGAATCCGCGACCGCGGATGCCACGCTCTATTGCGTGACGGCGAACGGCGCGACCACCGAACATGAGCGCGGGCTGCGGATCACCAACGGCATCTGCTCAAGCCCGGACGGCCGCCGCCTCTATCTCGCCGACTCACCGCGTGCCATCATCTACTGCTATGACCTTGATCCAGATTCCGGCACGCTGCTGCATCGGCGCATGTTCGCCCGCACGAGCGGTGGTGCTGTTCCCGATGGGGCGAACGTGGATGAACACGGCTGCGTATGGAGCGCGCAATGGGGCGGCAGCCGGGTCGTGCGCTACACACCCGACGGCGAAATCGATCAGGTGCTGGAGGTTCCCGTGAGCCAGCCCACCTGCGTGGCCTTCGGCGGACCGGATCGTGATTTGCTGTTCGTCTCGAGCGCGCGCGACGGCCTATCGGCCGCGCAACTCGCGGAGCAACCCAACGCCGGCGATGTACTCGTTTATCGGGTTAAGTTTAAGGGACTGCCAGAGCCGCGTTTCCGGAGTGACCTGCGAACTTCGATGAGGGCGGCCTTTGCCTAAGAAAGGCGCCCCCGACTCACGCCCTGCAGAGGCGGGCGGCCGCTCGTTGCGTCTGCACGGCACCATTGCCCGCGACATCGGCGTGCGCATTGTGTCCGGCCGCATCCAGCCCGGAGCCATCCTCAATGGCGAAATCGAAGCCAGCGAGCGATTGCATGTATCGCGCACGGCATACCGCGAAGCCGTGCGCATTCTCGCCGCCAAGGGCATGGTCGAATCGCGGCCGAAATTCGGCACCCGCATCAGTGAACCGCGCCGCTGGCACCTGCTCGATCCCGATGTGATCTCGTGGATTTTCAGCGCCGACCAGCCCGACGAGCGCCTGCTCGAGGCGCTGTTCGAGATGCGTACCATCATCGAGCCGGCTGCAACGGCGCTCGCCGCCGAGCGCCGCACCGATGCCCACCTGCAGGCTTTGCGCAAGGCGCTCGATCTCATGGCGGAGAAATCGCTCGCCGGTCTGGCGGGTCAGGCCGCGGATCGGGAGTTTCATTCGGTGCTGCTCGAGGCTTCCGGCAATGCGTTTCTCGCCTCTTTCACCAGCGGCGTCGCGGCGGGCGTGGCCTGGACCACGATCTACAAGCAGCGCAAGAGTCCTTTGGCGCGAGATCCGATTCCTGATCATGAGCGGGTCTACGAAGCCGTGGCGAAGGGCGACCCGGCTGCGGCGCGCGAGGCGATGACGACGTTGATTCGGCTGGCGTTGCTGGACACCACCCGCGGCGGCAAGAAAGCTCCGCGCGCCAATGGGAAAAAATCAAAGGGCTGAAACGCGCCCCAGGCCAGTCTGAAGGTCCTAGGTTCCGAGGCGTTCGGCTTGCAATTCCTCGGTGGCGCGGCTGCCCCACAGCGCATAGCCGAGGACATAGACGTAGCAAACCGCCGGCAAGAGATAAGACAGCTGTAAGCCGACATGGTCGGCGAGCACGCCTTGCAGCGCCGACAGCGCGCCGCCGGCAATTGCCATGATCAACAATCCCGAACCTTCCTCGGTCAGAGGACCCAGACCGCGGATACCGAGCGTAAAGATGGTCGGAAACATCACCGAGTGACATAGACCGATTGCGATCAAGCTCCACATGGCAATTGGTCCGCCGGTGGTGATGGCGATCAGCACCAAACCTAAGGCACCCAGGCTGACCGCTGCCAACATGCGATCGGGCGCCACCCAACGCAGCAGCGCCGCACCGATAAACCTGCCCACCATGGCGCCGCCCCAGAACAGCGACAGATAGCCGGAAGCAGCGGCATGGCTCATGGCTCCGATGTTCGGCATGGAAATGAAATTCACCAGCGTTGAACCAATGCCGATTTCGCACACCAAGTAAAGGCAGATGGCCGGCACGCCGAACACCAGATTGCGATGGCGCCAGAGGCTGTGCTTGGCGCGTTCCGCCTTGTTGGCGCGGCGGCTCTCCTGACCAAGATCCGGAAGCCGTACGCGCCATACCAGCACGGCAAGCGCGATCAGCACGGCGGCGATCAAAAGGTAGGGCAATTGCACCGCTTGGACATCGGCGGCGCGTTGTTGCGCGCTCAATGCAACTGTCACGCCCGTCTCGGTACCGGATGAGCTGCGCCCCAAGATCAGCAAGCCGCCGAAAAGCGGCGCCAACGTCGTGCCCATGGAATTGAAAGCCTGCACCAGATTCAGGCGGCTCGAGGCGGTGCGCGCTGGCCCGATCACGGTCACATAGGGATTCGCCGCGACCTGCAGCAAGGTGATGGAAGAGGCCAGCAAGAACAGCGCCACGAGAAATACGCCGTAGGATTCGAGGCGCGCCGCCGGCACGAACACCAGCGCGCTGCCCGCCATGCCGACGAGACCCAGCACCACGGCCATCTTGTATCCGGTGCGCTCCAGCAATTTAGCGGAGGGAATCGCCATCAACAGATAACCGAGATAGAACGCGAATTGGATCAGCAGGGATTGGCCATAATTGAGATCGAATACGGCCTTCAAATGGGGCACGAGGATGTCATTCAGCACCGTCGCGAATCCCCACATGAAAAACACAGTCGTCAAGACTGCCAGCGCGGCGGTGTAGCCGGGCGAAGACACGGCCCGGCCGGCGGCAGTTGACTCTACGGACATGCGTTTCAATCTATCGGCTCACCCGGGGCGTGTCAATATAAACTCAGACATAAAAATATGCGTTAAGATCAATGCCCGGCACGCCGCCCCTGCACGTAACGTCGCGTCGCGGCGCGCCTTCCATTTCAATGAGGAGCTGCATGATTACCGGCGATCTATTCATCGGGTTCACTCGGGTGCGAAGCCACGATCAATTCAATTCAATTGCCGCGACAGACGGCGCGCCGCTGTCCCCCTCCTTCAGTATCGCCGGCGCCGCCGACGTCGCGCAGGCCTGTGCACTCGCCGAAGCCGCGTTCGACCCGTTCCGCAATCTCAGCCCGGCCGATCGAGCGCATTTTCTCGATGCCATTGCGGACGAGATTCTGGCTCTCGGCGACGCGCTTTTGGAACGCGCGCATCTAGAGACTGGTCTTCCTCTGGCTCGCCTTACCGGCGAACGCGCACGGACCATGGGTCAGCTGAAATTGTTTGCCGAGGAGATCCGCGATGGCAGCTATGCGGGCGTACGCATCGATAGCGCGCTGCCGGATCGCAAACCCGCCGCGCGCAGTGATCTGCGCCTGCGCAAAATTCCGGTGGGGCCGGTGGCGGTATTCGGCGCCAGTAATTTTCCGCTGGCATTCTCGGTCGCCGGCGGCGACACCGCCTCGGCGCTTGCGGCGGGTTGTCCGGTGGTTGCGAAGGGTCATGCGGCTCACCCTGGCACGGCGGAAATGGTGGCTCACGCGGTGATCACAGCGGCGCGTAAGTGCGCGATGCCCGAAGGGGTTTTCTCACTATTAGCGGGCCCGTCAAATGATCTGGGCCGCGCCTTGGTCACCGATCCGCGCATCAGGGCTGTGGGCTTCACCGGTTCGCGCGCAGGCGGCCTCGCGTTGGTGCGGGCGGCGGCCGCTCGCCACGAGCCCATCCCGGTCTTTGCAGAAATGAGCAGTGTCAACCCCACGATCGTGCTGCCGGGCGCGCTGCGCGCGCGTGCGGCAAAGTTGGCGGAAGGGTTCATCGCCTCGATGACTCTGGGCGCGGGACAGTTCTGCACCAATCCGGGCATGCTCCTGCTGTTGTCCGGTACCGAGGGCGATGCATTTGTTGAGGCGGCGGCGGCCGCGGTCAGCGCCGCGCCGGCTCAGGTCATGTTGACGCCGGCCATCCATCAGAACTATGAACGGGGTGTCTCGCGACTGGCTGCGGCCGCGAACGTGCGAGCTCGGGCTCGCGGCCTTGCATCGGGCGCTCCGCATGCCGGGAGCGCGGCGCTGTTTGCAGCGGATGCCGATGCGCTGCTCGCCGATCAGACTCTGGCCGAGGAGATCTTCGGGGCAGCGTCGCTCATCATTCGCTGCCGCGATCAGGCGCAGCTGTTGGCCGTGCTCGAGCGCCTCGAGGGCCAATTGACCTTGAGCCTGCATATGGAAGGCGCCGGCGATGAGTCCATCGCGGGTCTGCTGCTGCCGGTCATGGAACGCAAAGCGGGCCGTCTCATCGTCAACGGCTGGCCCACCGGAGTCGAAGTGAGCCATGCCATGGTGCATGGCGGGCCGTATCCTGCAACCTCAGACGGGCGAAGCACCTCGGTGGGCACACTCGCCATCGATCGATTCCTGCGGCCCGTCTGTTACCAGGATTTCCCCGATTCGCTTTTGCCCGGCGAGCTGCGCCGCGACCAGGAACGGCCGTATGTGCATCGTCTCGACGGGCGCTTCCAGATCCCTCACAAGAGTGCTTGACCCTCATGACGCTACGACTGGTGCAGCTGGCTGCAGAAAACGAACGCTTCGTCGCAGTGCTGGAAGAGGGCCGATGGGGAGTGCGGCTCCAGGGACCCACCACCACCTATGAGCTGGCGATGACGGCCATGAGCGACGGGCTGTCGCTGCAGGACGCGGTCGATGCGCGGCGCGGCAATGAACGTCTTGATCTTGGCGCGCTGATGTCGGGCGCAGCCGACGGCGCCGGGCTGCGCTGGTTGCCGCCGATCGACCATCCTGATTCGGCGCATCTTTATCTGACCGGCACCGGACTGACTCACCTGGGTTCGGCGGAGAGCCGCGACAAGATGCACGCCAAGGCGAGCGCCGCTGCCGCGCATAGCGACTCGATGCGTATGTTCCTGCTCGGACTCGAGGGCGGCAAGCCCGCCGGCGGCGGGATCGGTGTTCAGCCCGAATGGTTCTACAAGGGCGACGGCTCGAGCGTCGTCGGCTCGGGCGCACCCTTGGAATCGCCGTCGTTCGCCCTCGATGGCGGCGAGGAGCCGGAAATAGCGGGGATCTATGTGATCGACGAGTCAGGTTTTCCGCGGCGCCTCGGATTTTGTCTCGCCAACGAATTCTCCGATCACGTGACCGAGCGCGGCAATTACCTGTGGCTCGCGCACTCCAAGCTTCGCCAGGCTGCGCTCGGCGCCGAGCTGCTTACCGGCGAGCTGCCGGGCGACGTGCGCGGCTTAAGCCGGGTCCGACGCGGCTCACAAACCATATGGGAAAAGCCTTTCCTCACCGGCGAGAGCAACATGTCGCACTGGATCGCGAATCTGGAGCATCACCATTTCAAATATCCCTTGTTTCGACGCCCCGGTGATGTGCACGTGCACTTTTTTGGAACTGCGACGCTGTCATTCTCCGACGGCGTAAAGGTGCAGGCGGGCGATGTCTTCGAGATCGAAGCGGATGCGTTTTGCGTGCCGCTACGCAACCCTCTCGCGCACGCGAGCGTGGCGCCCGTCCGCGTGCGATCCCTATGAGCCCGCCTTGGCCCATCTTGCGTTTCGGAAGCAGATCTGAGAAATTGTCCGAGTATATATCGCAGCCCCATTAACTCTCAAAAGCGGCGCGTCCTAAGGATTTGGCACCCATGGCACGAGTGTTGAGGACCCATGCAGTCGGCGCAGCAACGTGCGCGCTGCTGCTTTCATCGGCCGGCGCGACTGCCGCCGAGGCGCATCGCGAGGCTTTCGGCAAGTTGACGGACGGCACCGCGATCGAATCGGTGACACTAAAGAATGCCACCGGCATCACCGCGCGCCTCATGACCCTGGGGGCTTCCATTCAATCCCTGTCCGTGCCCGACAACCGCGGAAACTCCGCCGACATCGTGCTCGGCTACGCGACTGCCCAGGAGTTCCTGGATAAACCCCAGTTCTTTGGCGCCACCGTCGGACGATTTGCGAACCGCATCGCCAAGGGTCGGTTCAATCTGGATGGACGCGCCTATACCTTGGCGACCAACGACCACGGTAATTCCCTGCATGGAGGGCTTCGCGGCTTCGATAAGGTGGTCTGGAGCATCGACTCCATCAAGAGCGGCACCACCGCCAGCGCCACGTTTTCCTACTCGAGCCCGGCGGGCGAAGAAGGATACCCGGGCAAATTGCATGTCCTGGCGATCTACACGCTCAATGATCACAACGAGCTCGGCGTGCAGTACCAGGCGACCACGGATGCGCCGACAATCGTCAATATCAGCAACCATAGCTATTTCAATCTGGCCGGCGAGTCCTCGGGCCGCTCGGTGATGGATCAGCTGCTGCAGATCAACGCCGCGAAATTCACGCCGGTCGATCAGTTCCTGATTCCGACCGGCGAGCTGAGCCCCGTTGCCGGGACGCCGTTCGATTTTCGCGAGCCCACCGCCATCGGCGCGCGCATACGCGATGGGCATGACCTGCAGATTCGCTACGGTCGAGGCTATGACCATAATTTCGTTTTGAGCGGCTCAAGCGGTCAGCTGCGTACGGCGGTGCGCTTCACGGACGCGCAGTCCGGCCGCGTCATGGAAATTCTCACCAAGGCGCCCGCCGTCCAGTTCTATTCGGGTAATTTTTTCGACGGCACCATTGTGGGCAAAGGCGGCAAGGTTTATCGGCAGGGCGATGCCATCGTGCTCGAGCCGCAGCTGTTCCCCGATGCGCCCAATCACCCTGACTTCCCCTCCGCGCGCCTCGATCCGGGCAGCACCTACGACAACACCATCGTGTATCGTTTTTCGGTGATGAAGCGCTGAGCATCCATTACGAATCGGAACACCATGACTGACTCGCCCGGGAATTCGCCACGCAAGCTCCGATCGCGCTCTTGGTTCGATGACCGGACGCACACCGATGCAACCGCGTTGTATTTGGAGCGCTATATGAATTTCGGTCTCACGCTCGATGAATTGCAATCGGGACGGCCGATTATCGGTATCTCGCAAACAGGATCGGATCTTGCGCCCTGCAATCGGCATCACCTGGTGCTCGCGCAGCGCGTTAAGGAAGGCATCCGCGATGCAGGAGGCATTCCCCTGGAATTTCCCGTGCATCCTATTCAGGAGACCGGCAAGCGTCCGACCGCCGGGTTGGATCGCAACCTCACCTACCTGGGTCTGGTGGAGGTGCTATACGGCTATCCGCTCGATGGAGTCGTGCTCACAATCGGCTGCGACAAGACCACGCCCGCCTCGCTGATGGCGGCCGCCACGGTGAACCTGCCCGCTATCGCCTTGTCGGTAGGACCCATGCTCAATGGCTGGTACAAGGGCAAGCGCACCGGTTCCGGCACCATCGTGTGGCACGCGCGCGAACTCATGGCCTTGGGTGAATTGGACCACGACGGCTTCATCAAATTGGTGGGCTCCGCGGCGCCCTCGGTCGGCTACTGCAACACCATGGGAACGGCGACCACCATGAGCAGCCTCACCGAGGCGCTCGGCATGTCGCTGCCCGACACCGCCACCATTCCCGCCCCACATCGCGATCGGCAGGAAGCCGCGTACCGCACCGGTCTGCAAATCGTCAACATGGTGCACGATGATCGCAAGCCCTCGGACATCATGACCCGCGAGGCGTTCATCAATGCCATCCGGGTCAACTCCGCCATCGGCGGTTCCACTAACGCGCCGATACATTTGAATGCCGTCGCCAGACATATCGGCGTCGAGTTGAGTCTCGCCGACTGGCAGAAATACGGCTACGACGTGCCGCTGCTGGTGAACATGCAACCCGCCGGTGAATATCTCGGCGAGGATTTCTACCGCGCCGGCGGCGTGGGCGCGGTCATCGCGGAACTCATGAAGAAGGGATTGATTCTCGAGAAGTGTTTGACCGCCAATGGCCGCACCGTCGGCGACATTTATCGAAACGCCAAGATCGCCGATGAGGCGGTGATCTTTCGCTTCGATGCTCCGCTCAAGGACAAAGGGGGATTTCTGGTACTGCACGGCAATCTATTCGATTCCGCCGTCATGAAGACCAGCGTGATCTCCGATGAATTTCGCGCCCGCTACCTATCCAACCCGGAGGATCCGGAAGCGTTTGAGGGGCGTGCCGTGGTGTTCGACGGACCTGAGCAATTCCGCAGCCAGATTGATGATCCGGCCTTGAAGATCGACGCCAACACCATTCTGTTCATGCGCGGTACCGGACCGATCGGCTATCCCGGCGCAGCCGAAGTGGTCAACATGCGTCCACCTGCCTATTTGATTCGCGAAGGCGTGCATGCGCTGCCTTGCGTGGGTGACGGGCGCCAATCGGGAACCTCCGACAGCGCATCGATCTTGAACGCCAGCCCGGAAGCGGCGATCGGCGGCGGCCTGGCGTTGGTGCGCAATGGCGATCGCATCCGCATCGATCTGCGCAAATGCGAGGCGAACATTCTCATCAGCGCCGAAGAACTGGAAGAACGCCGCCGCACCTTGGAGGCAGCGGGCGGATACGCCTATCCGGCCAGTCAAACCCCGTGGCAGGAAATCCAGCGGCGCAGCATCGGACAGCTTGAAACCGGCGCCGTGCTCGAAGAAGCCGTGAAGTTCCAGCGCCTGGCGCAAACCCAGGGCGTTCCACGTCATAACCATTAGAGAAAACAACAATGCCCTCAAAATCCCGACGACATTTTTTGCGCCAGGCTTCGGCCGCGGCTCTTGCGTTACCGGGCGGATTTCTCGCGAAGCACTGGGTCCACGCCGCCGCGAGCGCTGCTGCGCCGGCCGATCGCGTGCGGATTTTGTTGGACTCCCGCCGCACGATTGCGCCGCTCGACAAGCGGGTGTTCGGCTCGTTTCTCGAGCATCTGGGGCGCGCGATTTACGGCGGAATCTATGAGCCCGGATCTGCGCTCTCGGACAACCGGGGCTTTCGCAAAGATGTGCTGGAACAAATTCGCGACATGGCGGTGCCCATAATTCGCTACCCAGGCGGAAACTTCGTATCGGGCTACAACTGGCTAGATGGCGTGGGTCCGGTCGCCAATCGGCCGCGCGTTTTGGACAAGGCATGGAATTCGGTCAATTCCAATCGCTTCGGCACCAATGAATTCATGACCTGGTGCAAGGCGGCCGGCACCGAACCCTTGATGGCGGTGAATCTTGGCACGGGAACGCCTGAGCAGGCCGCCGCATTGCTGGAATATTGCAATGTCGATCGCGGCACCGAATGGAGCGATTTGCGCCGCAAGCATGGGGTTGCGGAGCCCTACAAGGTCAAACGCTGGTGCTTGGGAAATGAAATGGACGGGCCGTGGCAGGTCGGACATATGTCCGCGACCGAGTACGGCCTCAAGGCCGCCGACGCGGCGCGGCAGATGCGCTATGTAGATCCTTCAGTGCAGCTGATCGCCTGCGGTTCGAGCGGCCCTGCCATGCCGAGCTATCTGGAATGGGACCGGGAAGTTCTCGAGCAGTGCTACGATTATGTCGACGGCCTTTCACTGCACCGTTACCTCACCAATATGCCTGAGGAAACCGGCGGCGACAGCAGCAAATTCCTCGCACTGAATCTGTCCATGGACCGCCAGATAGCCGAATCCCTCGCGGTTTGCGACCTGGTTCGCGGCCATAAGCGCTCGCCGAAGAAGCTATGGCTGTCCTTTGATGAATGGAATGTCTGGTATCGGGCACGCAGCGGCGCTCAGCTGCGCGGCGACGGCTCGGAAGCCGGGCATTTGCTGGAGGAAGTCTACAACCTTGAAGATGCGCTGCTGGTCGGCGGCATGTTGATCACGCTGATGCGCAACGCGAACCGCGTCAAGCTTGCCTGCCTCGCGCAACTCGTCAATGTAATCGCACCCATCATGACCACTGAGCGCGGCATGTGGCGGCAAACGATTTTCTACCCGTATTTGTGGGCGCTGCAATTTGCGCAAGGTACGGTGCTCGACATCCTGGTGCAATCACCGACTTACGCCGGCGGCCAGCCGGATCCGGTGCCGTACGTCGATGCCACCGCGACCGTGGACCCGGAGAGCGGCAAAACCACCCTGTTTCTGCTCAATCGCGATCTGGTCAAGCCCCATCAGGTCGACCTCGTCTGGGAAGACAAGACACCGTCGAAAGTACTGACCGCATCGGTGATCACCGGCACTGACTTAAAAGCGGTGAATTCCTTTGAATCGCCGCAGCAAGTCCATCCGCAACCGCTGGACAAGCCGGCCGGCGCCGGCAACACCTTTGAATTGCCGCCGCGCAGCTACAGCGTGATCCAGATGGCTTGATCGAGCCGCCCGCTCTGCGCGCGGAAATATTCCCACAAAACTCAGACAACATCTTGCCCTGGAAGGTGGACTCGTTTATTGTCTGAGTTATGGGCGCATCGGACGCCGAAGGGGGGGGAATAGAACATGAACTTGCGCAATGCATTGCCGCGCATGACCTGCGCGCTAGCCGTTTCTTTGACCGTAGCGCCGGCGTTCGCGCAGATCGCCACGCCGAGCACGGACAAATCAGACGATCTCACCACCATCGTCGTCACGGGGGTCCGAGCCAGCGTGAAATCGTCGTTGGACATCAAGAAAAACGCCGACCAACTGCAAGATTCGATCGTGGCCGAGGACATCGGCAAGCTGCCGGACAACAACGTCATCGAAGCGCTGCAGCATGTCACCGGCGTACAGGTCAGCCGCAACGCCGCGGAGGCCGTTACACTTCTGGTTCGCGGCCTGCCGGATATCGCCACGCTGATCAACGGGCGCGAGATATTCACTTCTACCGGACGATTCGTTGCCCTTCAGGACATTCCTGCGGAGTTGTTGTCCCGGGTGGATGTGCGCAAATCGAGTCGAGCTGATGATATCGAAGGGGGCATTGCCGGCGTCGTGGACATTCGGCTGCATCGCCCGTTCGACTTTGACGGCTTTCAAGCAGCCGTCACAGCCCGTGAGGTGCACAGCACCCTTTCCGATCACAACGATCCCGTTCTGAGCGCCTTAGTGAGCAACCGGTGGCAAACCTCGGCCGGCGAGTTCGGCGTGCTCGCGGACATCTCCTATATCCGCGATCACTACAAAGAAGAAATTCTCGACAACTACATCTCGACTCAATCCATAGGTCCCGTACCCGGGTCTACCGGCGCGGGAGGCACCGCGTTTATTCCACTCACGCAAGGCGCTCAGTCCATCCTCGGAGACCGAGAACGCACTGCCGCCACCATTGCCACGCAGTGGAGCCCGAATGCCAGTACGGACGTGTATCTTGAAGGGATATATACCCGCTTTCGCAATCCGAATAGCAATGATTTCTTCGTGGGATTGCCCTGGATTTGCGCCAATCCCGCGACGGCTACCGTGTTTCCGAACACCAACGAGGTAAAAACGGTCACGGGCGGGTGCTATGACCTGACCAGCGACCAGTCCTTCGTACCGAAAACCGACACCTATCAGGTAGCCTCCGGCGTGACGTGGACCGGTGATTCGGTGAAGTTCACGAGCGAAATTGATTTCACGACCAGCCGCTTCAGCCAGAACGGCTACATTTTGGACACGCAATATAATCCGCCTCCGGACGGCTATACCGCGGACTTCAACTACCAGGGTACCGGTACACCGTACATGAATGTGACGGGCATCAATCTGTTCGACCCGTCGCAGTACCACGTACGGCAACTGTACGATCAGTGGACCGTCCAGAAGGGCAACGAAATCGATTGGCGGGGTGATCTGAATTTCAGACTGGCAGACTCCAGTTGGATGAAATCGATTGAGACGGGTCTGCGCGTTGTGGACCGGTTCGCGCAGAATCGGGCTGACAATGCCGGCGGCATCGACTGCCTCGGGCCTCCACCTCCACAAAATGCGAGTTCGGTTGCGTGTACTACTCAGCCTGCCTTGAGCGCGCTTCCGGGAGTCGCCTATCACTCGACCTATGGAACCCAGTTCAACGGCCAATTCGGTATTCGCAGCTGGATCGATGCCGACCCCAATTGGCTGGTGAACAACATCGGTTACCTGCGCCAGCTGTGGAATACATCGGCGACCGGCGATCGTCCGCCCGAGGATCCCACGCAGTCCTTTGACGACCGCGAAATCAGCTACGCCGGCTACGTCAAAGGCAACTTCGGCACGCACGTAGGGTCCCTGCCTCTCACAGGCAATGTCGGCTTGCGCGTGGTTGAAACGCGCGCATCCATGTTGGGCAACACCAGCATCAATGGCGTCATCTCACCGGTGCAAACCGACAAAAATACGCTCGACTGGCTGCCCAGCCTGAACGCACGTCTGGCTCTTGAAGACAATTTGCTGTTGCGGTTTGCGGCGAGCCGCACCGTAACGCACCCAACCTTCGCACAGTTGGACCCGGCCCTGTCCTTGTCCGCGTCGACCGCGACTCTGTTGGGATCGGGTACCAGCGGCAATGCCAACCTTGATTCCGTTAAGTCAGACAATGCCGACTTGTCGATCGAATATTATTACGGCCGCCAAAATGCCCTGAACGCGACCGCGTTCTACCGTCGCGTCGATGGCTACATCCAGACGATTACGGACGCCGAGGTCATCAACGGGATCACCTACCAGGTCACACGGCCTACGAATGCACCCTCCGGAAACATTAAAGGCGCGGAATTCGGCTACACCCAGTTCCTGGACTTCCTGCCTGTTTGGCTGCAGGGCATGGGTGTGCAGGCGAACGCCACTTACGTGAATGGCGATTTCCAGAACATCTCCAAATGGTCGTACAACCTGGTCGGTATCTACGAAACGGGTCCGGCCTCGCTGCGCGTCGCGTACAACTGGCGCTCTGGATTCAATGTGGGGGGCACGCCCGGCGGCGCACAACCGCTGGAGCCGGGGACCATCTTTGCCAAGTCGCAGCCCTGGCTCGACCTGTCAGCCAGCTATCGCATAGTTGACAGTCTGACCCTGACCTTCGATGCGACCAATCTGCTCAATAGCTACTATCAGGACTATTTCGGCAACCAGACGGTATTCCCGCGAGATACGCGCCGATTTGACCGTCAGTTTTCGTTGGGCATCCGCTATCGGCTGAAGTAGCCAAGGTGGAAAAGACATCGAACGAGTTGCGCCGGGGGATCCTGAAAGGATCTCTCGGCGGTCTCGCACTCATCGCATTCGGCAGCCGAGCGCACGCGCAAACGCTGGCGCCGCTCAACCCCAAATTGACGGGTGATATTTATCCGATTCACGATCCTTGTGTCATCAAGGCAGCGGATACGTATTATGTGTTCTGCACCACCCCGCGCGCGGACTCGCCGGCGCAGATTCCCTGGTATCGGTCCAAGGATCTTCTGCATTGGGAAAAGGGCGGCCATGTCTTCAATGCGCTGCCGCCATGGACCAAGCAGGAAGTAGCGCGCACCGAAATGTGCTGGGCGCCCGACATCTCCTTTTTCAGCGGACAATACTTTCTCTACTATGCCTGCTCGACGTTCGGCTCCAATCACTCCGTCGTCGGGCTCGCGACCAATACCACCCTGGATCCTGCCGATGCCGACTATCGCTGGCAGGACCGCGGCTTGGTGCTCGAGTCCCAAACCAAAGACGACTTCAATGCGCTGGATCCGAACCGCGTGCTCGATCGCTCGGGGAAACACTGGCTGGCGTACGGCAGTTTTTGGACAGGCTTGAAAATATCCCAACTTGATCCGCAAACCGGGATCCTGTTACCGGATGCGCAAAGGATCAGCATCGCCCGCAGGCCGAAGCCGCCGGATGCAATCGAGGGCGTGTTCATCATTCAACGAGCCGGGAATTACTATCTTTTCGCATCGTATGACTTCTGTTGCCGCGGGGCGGATAGCAGCTACTACACCGTCGTTGGGCGCTCGCCCGATATCTTGGGTCCCTATGTCGACAAAACCGGCAAGTCATTGCTGGAGGGCGGCGGAACGTTGGTGCTGGCCGCCGGCGCCGGCGAAACGCGCTGGCGAGGGCCGGGGCATATCGCGATTCTGCGCGATGACGGGAGAGACTATATTTTTTATCATGCTTACGATGCCGATCACAACGGTCGACCTACATTGCGAATCGCGCCGCTCGGCTGGACCGAGGACAATTGGCCGGCGGCCTTCATGTAGGTTTCAGCTCGAGTTGGCCGGCGTGTCCGGATCGAGCAGATTGTCCGTAAAGAATGCCCGCAACCGCCGGCCGTACTCGGCGCCCGCGGCTTCCAGAAAATGTCCATGTTCGCTGCCCGCGATGATCCACAGGGTTTTCGGCTCGCGCGCCGAATCGAACAATCTTCGCGTCATCACCAGGGGGATTTCGAAATCGTCCGATTGACCGATGATCAGGATCGGCCGCGGAGATATCTCACCGATGAGCCGGACCGCAGAGCCGTCGATGGCGAACAGATCCGATCCACGCAGTGCCCAACGCGCCGGCCACGAACTCAAGGGTCCCCATCGCGAGAAGTGCAGCGAGATGTACGTTTCGAAGTCGCCGGGAGCCGAGTCGAGCGCGATGGCGCGCAGTCGATGGTCGCGCGCGGCAACCTGCGTCAGCATGAATCCGCCCATCGAAAAGCCCAGGCCGCCGATTCGATTGGAATCCACATCCGTTTTCACTGAGATCCAGTCGATCGCGGAACTCAACGCGTCTCGAGCCTCGGATCCCCATAGAATTCGGCCTTCGCTCTCGCCCAAGCCCGGCCAATCGAATGCCAGCACGCCGAATCCAGCCGCGGAAAGCAGGCGTATCTCATCGAGCATGCTGGTGCGATCGCCGTTGGTACCATGCGCGACAATGACCGCCGCACGATTCGTCGATGGCACGTACCAGGCGCCAATATGCAGTCCGGAGCGCGATACGAATGACACCACCTGAATGTTGGCGATGCCGGCGGCGCCCGGCCGCTTCAACAGCGGTGACGGCGGGTCCGCTTCGATCAACGAGCGTGCCCAACGGTAGTTGCGAACGCTGATATATCCGACGAATATCGCACACGCGGCCGCCACTGCGGCGCAGGTGATCGCGGTCTTTGCGCAGCGAGATTGGCTCAATGGGTCCTCAGGTTTCGACTGCAATCTTAAATTTTAGCAACAATCAGGCGGCGCGCCGACGCTCCGCGGCAAATATCGCTGCGAGGCTGCGGAATCGGCCGCTCCTGACGCGAACTTATTGTGATCTGCGTCTTACTATTCTTCCCATACCCATGGGAATATGCGCGTATGAACTCGATTCCTGACGCCCGGGAGCGCGACGAAAGTCCCGGAAATTATCGTATTGCCACGTTGACCCGCATTCGTTCGGTGCTGCAGAAGCACGGCAAACTCGGCACCGATGCCATGCAGCTGTCTGAAAATGACGATCTGTACGCGGCCGGTATGACTTCTCTTGCCAGTGTGAATGTGATGCTCGCACTCGAAAGCGAATTCGGTATCGAATTCCCCGATCAAATGCTGAATCGGTCCATGTTCATCAGCGTTGCCGCGATTGAAGCAGCGCTGCGAAAAGCCGCGAACGCTTAGGCGGCGCCGCATAGTGCGCCGTTCATGGGTCTGATCGACATAATCCGCACCAAAGTAGTCGAAGTCGCCGCCCGCCATGCCGACGATGTCGATCGCCAGGCGCGCTTTCCAATCGAAACCATCACTGCGCTGCGCGAAGCCAAGGCGCTGTCCGCGGCCGTACCTCGTGAGCTGGGCGGCTCAGGATATGGCATGCGCGAGCTGGCCAGCATGTGCGCCACGCTCGCCGGCGCCTGCGGCTCGAGCGCCATGGTGCTCGCCATGCATCACATCCAGGTTGCCTGCCTCGCGCGTCACGGCATGTCATCGCCCGAGTTGCGGCAATACCTGAAGGATTTGGTCGCCCACCAATACCTGCTTGGCTCCATGACGTCCGAAGTCGGAACTCAAGGGGATACCCGCTCGAGCGTTTGCGCCGTGGAGCGCACCGCCGGCCGGTTCACCTTGAACAAGGATGCGACGACGGCTTCTTATTGCGCCTACGCCGATGCCATTCTGGTCACGTGCCGGCGCGAGCCGCAGGCCGCCGCAAGCGATCAAGTTCTGGTGCTGGTGCGGCGCGAAGATTGCAGCCTCAAGCAAACCACGACCTGGGACACCATGGGAATGCGCGGCACCTGCAGCCCGGGCTTCAGGCTCGAATCCTCTGGCCCCGAGCAGCATGTCCTGCCTGGGAGTTTCGCCGACTCCTCGGCACAGACCATGGTGCCCTACTCGCATATTCTGTGGGCGTCGTTGTGGTGGGGCATTGCTGCCGACGCCGTCAACAAAGCCGGCCAATTCGTCCGCGGAGAGGCCCGCAAAACACCGGGGACGATTCCTCCTGGCGCCGCACGTCTGGCGGAAGCTTCGGCGCAACTTCAGGCGCTGCGCCACAATTGGCTTGCGCTCGCCGCTGAATTCGATGAACTCGTCCAAGGCGCCGAGGGGCTGCAGGCGCTCGTCAGCATGGGCTGGGCCTTGAAGATGAACAATTTGAAGGTCAATGCCTCGGAAGGCGCGCCACAGGTGGTGCACAAGGCGCTGCAGATCATCGGTGTGCTCGGATTCAAGAACGACTCAAAGTTCAGCGTGGCGCGGCAGTACCGCGATACACTCTCGGCGTCGCTCATGATTTCAAACGATCGGATCGTCGGCAAGAGCGCATCGATGCTGTTGGTGTTCAAGGACGAATAATCGTGCCCGCGCAATATGACGCTCAAGATTTCTACGACGGGCTGGTTAAACATCGCCTCATCATTCCCGTCGGCGTGCAAGGCGCCTTCGGCCGCGGCGCGGTGTTCGAGGATGTGCTCGAGCGATTCAATGCCTTGGTCTCCAAGGTGGCGATCAACGACAAGGCTGAGGTCTACACCTTTCCGCCCATCATCAGCCGTCACATCCTCGAGAAAGTGCACTACCTCGACTCGTTTCCGCATCTGTGCGGCGCGGTCTACAGCTTCTATGGCAAGGATTTACAGGCCAAGGCGCTCGCCCAAAAGGTGAACGATGGCGAACCCTGGGGCGACATGCTCGCCATGACCGAAGTAACATTGAATCCGGCAGCCTGCTATCCGGTGTATCCGAGCTTTACCGGAACCGTTCCCGCAGGCGGCCGCACCGTCTCGATGCTGAATTGGGTTTATCGGCACGAGCCCTCTCCCGAGCCCACCCGCA
>DASYIN010000121.1:0-15928 GCA_035997505.1 Steroidobacteraceae bacterium
TGGCCAGCCAGCGGCCGGAGGAGCGAGGCAATTTCAAATGCTCCGCCGCGCGTGAAGTCGCGGCCTTCAAATCCAGGTTTTCGCCCGGCGAGCGATGAAAGAGCAGGATGCGCGATTCCTTCCCGGCAGCAGCTGCGTGCAGTCTGACCGGCCGGCCATCCAATGTGATTCGGTCGCGCGCCGTGAGCTTTGCTCCCAACGCCGGCACCTCGCCGTTGACCTTCAACCGGGATTCGCGAATCCAGCGCTCCACTTCCCGCCGCGACCCGATGCCCGCCGCCGATAGCAGCTTCTGCACCCGCTCACCTGCCGGCGCATCCTCGGAAGGTGCGGCTTTGCCAGCCGCGCGGTTGCGAGCCGGTGAGCCCCGTGGGCGACTCGGCGGCATCAAGTGCCGTCGTCTTGCGCACCACTCGCAACCAGACCTTGAGCGCGCGGCCCGGAGCTCTCATCGCCGGGTTCTTCGTCATCGTCCGCTTGCGGCTCGAGGTCAGCCGCGGCGTCCAGCGACGGTTCCGGGTCCGTCAGCACTTGCGCCTCGGCACCGGGCAGCGTCAATTGCACGCGTAAATCTTCGAGCTCCTTCAGCTGCGCCAAGGTCGGCAAGTCATCGAGCTTTTTCAAGTTGAAATAATCGAGGAACTCACGCGTCGTGCCGAGCAATTCGGGCTTGCCTGGGACGTCGCGATGGCCGACCACGCGGATCCAATTGCGTTCATGCAGCGTCTTGATGATGTTTGGGTTTACCGCCACGCCACGGATCTGCTCGATTTCGCCGCGGGTGATCGGTTGCCTATAGGCGATCAGCGCCAGGGTCTCCAGCAGTGCGCGCGAGTATTTCGCGGGACGCTCCTGCCACAATTGCGACACGGGCTGCGCCACGGCCGCGCGGATCTGAATGCGAAAGCCGCTCGCCACTTCCAGAAGCTCCAGGCCGCGCGTCTCGTACTCTGCGGCGAGCGCGGCAATCGCGGTCTTGACTTCCTCGGCGATCGACCCATCGCGCTCGTCGAATACGCCCATCAGCTCCTCGACCGTCAGAGGTCGGCCGGCCGCGAGCAGCGCTGCTTCAACCACATTCTTCACGTATTGATGGTTCATTGAGTTCTCGCAAGGTCATCGTTGGCGGCGCTGTCGTCGGCTACGAGCGACAGGTGCCGGGCTGGATTGCCCAGGCGCACATGCAACGGCGCGTATGCTTCCGATTGCACTATTTCGATCAATCCTTCGCGCAGTAGTTCCAACACTGCCACGAACGTGACGGTTACCCCCCGCCGTCCCTCGTCCGGCGTAAAGAGGCGCACGAAATCGACGAAGGAGTTCGCCTGCAAGGCTGCCAGCACATCCGTCATGCGCTGGCGCACCGACAGCGGTTCGCGCTGCACATGATGATGCGCGAACATGTCGCTGCGCGACAACACGTCCTGGAATGCGATCAGCATTTCTTGCAGCGTGACCTGCGGCGGGATGCGCACCACTTTGCGGTCGACCAATTCCGCCGACGCAACCCAGGTGTCGCGCTCCAGTCGCGGCATCCGATCGATGCTCTCGGCCGCGCGCTTGAAGCGCTCGTATTCCTGCAGCCGGCGCACCAGCTCGGCGCGGGGATCGGCTTCATCGGCGGCATCAACGCTGCCGACTCGCGGCAGCAGCATGCGTGATTTGACCTCGGCGAGGGTGGCCGCCATGAGCAGATATTCACCCGCCAATTCGAGCTGCAGCACCTGCATCAGCTCGATGTAGCGCATGTATTGACGGGTTATTTCCGCAATCGGAATGTCGAGAATGTCCAGATTCTGCCGCCGGATGAGATACAGCAGCATGTCGAGCGGCCCTTCAAACGCTTCGAGGAACACCTCGAGCGCCTGCGGCGGAATGTACAGATCTCGCGGCATCTCGATAATGGGCTGGCCCTCCACGACCGCAAACGGCATTTCGCCCTGCGCCGGCGCAATCTCGGCGACCGGCGGCGGCGCCGCGTTCTGAACCAAGGTCAATTCGGGTTTCATCGATAGTTCATCGCCATGGCTTGTCGGACGGCGTCCAGTGTGTCGCGCGCCACTGTCCGCGCCCGCTCGCACCCCTCAGCGATGATACCGCGTACGAGTTCTGGATTCTCCTCGAACTCTTGCGCCCGTTTCGCGATGCCGGTCACCTCTTCCACGACCTTCTCGATGAGCGGCGCCTTGCATTCCAAGCAACCAATTCCGGCGGTGCGGCAGCCCTTCTGCACCCACTCCTGGGTCTCGGCTGTCGAATATATTTTATGCAAGTCCCACACAGGACATTTCTCCGGATCGCCCGGATCGGTGCGGCGCACGCGCGCCGGATCGGTTTGCATGGCCTTGAGTTTCTTGACGATCGAATCCGCATCCTCACGCAGCCCAATCGTGTTGCCGTAGGACTTGGACATCTTGCGGCCATCGAGACCCGGGACCTTCGGTGTTGCCGTCAACAACGCATCAGGTTCCGGCAAAATCGCGATCCCGGCGCCTTCGAGAAAGCCCAACAGCCGATCGCGATCCGCCACCGTGAGCCGCGCGTTCGCCTCCACCAGCGCCTGCGCCTTCGCGAGCGCGTCCTCATCGCCTTTCTCTTGAAATGCCTTGCGCAGCGAGCGATACAGAGCGGAATTGCGGGAACCCAAGCTCTTGATGGCCTTTTCCACCTTCTGTTCAAATTCCGGCTCGCGGCCATAGATGTGATTGAAACGCCGTGCGACTTCGCGGGTGATTTCGACGTGCGCGACCTGATCCTCGCCCACCGGCACGTATTGCGAGCGATACAACAATATGTCCGCGCTCTGCAGCAGCGGATAGCCAAGGAAGCCATAAGTACTCAAGTCGTGGTCCGCGAGCTGGGTTTGTTGGTCCTTGTAGGACGGCACGCGCTCCAGCCAGCCCAGGGGCGTGATCATCGACAGCAATAGATGCAACTCCGCATGCTCAGGCACTTTCGACTGGATGAAGAGCGTGGCAACGCCCGGATTCAAGCCGGCGGCCAGCCAATCGATGACCATGCTCCAGGTATTTTCCTCGAGCTTGGAGGTGTCCTCGTACCCGGTCGTGAGGGCGTGCCAATCAGCGACGAAGAAATAGCATTCGTACTGATATTGAAGTTCGATCCAATTCTTGAGGGCACCGTGATAGTTGCCCAAGTGCAGCTGACCGGTCGGGCGCATGCCTGATAGCACGCGTCGATTTTGGACGGGTCCGCTCATGCCGAAGGCCTGACCAATAACGCGCTTACGACCTGATCCGTGGCCCCGTAAGCGGCACTGATCAACCAATTGAATCGTCCAGTCACAGCCAATATGAGCACGATCAACATGCCGAATGGCGCGATTTTTTCGAACATCGCGCCCATCCGCGGCGGCAAAACGCCCGCGATCACGCGGCCGCCGTCAAGCGGTGGAATGGGCAACAGATTGAAGACGGCAAGCAGCACGTTCACCAAAATCCCGGCTTGCGCCATGAGCACGACCCAACTATCAAGCGTATGGCCGGATCTGACGATCAAGACCAGAATCAGTACACCGAGCCACAGAAGCGCCATCACCAGATTCGCGGCAGGGCCCGCCAAAGCCACCATGATCAGTGCAAGACGCGGCCGGCGCAGCACGCTTGTCACGACAGGCACGGGTTTCGCCCAGCCGAACAACGGCGCACCCACGGCGAGGAGCAGCCCGGGAATCAACAAGGTTCCGAGCGGATCAATATGACGCAGCGGGTTCAAACTCAGGCGTCCGAGCAGCTCGGCGGTGCGATCACCGAAGTATCTCGCCATCCAGCCATGCGCTACTTCGTGCAGGGTGACGGCCACCAACACCGGAATGGCAAAGATCGAAATCTTTCTGAGAATCTCATTAAAATCCAACGCTTGCACTCGTTATTTAATTAAGTTACGAGCTCAGCTGCCCGCATTGAGGGCCATTATACGGTGGCCGCCGATGCAAAGGGGCCGACATCGCCCCGCCCCTCGCGCACCACGATCGCCCGATCGGTTGAAAGGTCAATCACCGAGGTGGGAATCAAACCGCAGTTACCGCCGTCCAAAACCAGATCGACGCTGTGCTCGAGTTTGTCGTAAATCTCCTTTGCGTCGGTGCGCGGAAGTTCCTCGCCGGGCAGCAGCAGCGTCGAACTCATCACCGGCTCGCCCAACTCGCTCAACAGCATCGCGGTGACCGGGTGGTCCGGAACGCGTAACCCGATCGTGCCGCGCCGTTCGTGCTTCAAGCGCCGCGGCGTTTCCCGCGAGGCCTTCAGCAAAAAGGTATAGGGGCCCGGCGTGTGTGCGCGCAGCAAACGATATTGCCAATTCTCGACCATCGCATACTTGCCGACATCCGCGAGATCGCGGCACACCAGCGTGAAGTGATGATTTTTGTCCGTCTGACGAATGTCGCGGATGCGTTCGAGCGCGGCCTTGTCGCCGATATGACAGCCCAACGCATAGCAGGAATCCGTCGGGTAAACGATCACGGCTCCCCGGCGCAGCGCCTCGACTGCCTGGCGCACATAGCGGCGCTGCGGCGAAACCGGATGCAGTTGCAGATAGATGCTCATCGCGTCGGCTATGATACGCGGATGACTCAACTCCTCGAATGGTCGCCCCTGATCATCTTTTTTGTAGCGTTCAAAGTGCGGGACATTTACTGGGCGACAGCGGCGCTCATGATTGCCTGCGTGCTGCAGCTGCTGATTCATCGCCTACGCGCCGGCAGCTTCAAGACCATGCACATCGTCACCACCTGCCTCGTACTGATCCTGGGGACCGCGACGCTGTTGCTGCACGATCAGCGCTTCATCCAGTGGAAGCTCACGGTATTGCTTGGCTTAACCTCCGCGGTGTTCCTCGGCAGCATGGTCATCGGTGAACGGCCGCTGGTTCGTCGGCTGCTCGAGGCATCGTTCAGCGAACCCTTGGCGGTCTCCGCCCGCAGTTGGCTGCTCATCAATCTGCTGTGGGCTGCGTGGTTTGCCGCTTTTGCGCTCTTGAATCTGTACGTTGCCCAGCATTTCACCGTTGACTCGTGGATTAAATTCAAAGTCTTTGGATTTCCCGCCGCGACCATGCTCTTCATGCTGCCGCAGGTTTTCTGGCTCGCCAGCAAAGCGGTCAATCAGCCCTCACCGGCCGGTCCGGCCGCGCCCGTCAATCCCTCCAGCCGGGCGCAGCGCTTGCGCGAGCGGCTGCAGAGCCGCTTTGCGCCCGCACAACTCAGCGTCGAGGATGAGAGCCACCTGCATGAGGGCCATGCCGGGGCTGCCGGCGGCCAAAGTCACTTTCGCGTGCGCATTGTGTCCGAAGCCTTTCGCGGCATACCCTCGGTGGCCCGCCATCGGCTGATTTATGCGGCGGTCGACGATCTTTTGAAGAGCGACATCCACGCGCTCGCAATCGAAGCGCTGCCGCCCGAGAAGACCTGACAACGATATTATGTTGCGCCGCGACAACGACCTCGTTGCCGCGCAAAATCCATCCAAAAATTGCCAAAAATTGGTGAGATCGCGCTGTTGAGGCTAAACTGCCGCCCCCGGGCGCGCTGGCCAGCAAGGGCCTAAGTCGCTTTTTTTTGCTAGAGGAACCAATGAGCCAATTTTTGAGTACACCGTGGACACGCATTGCCACCGTGACAGCGTTTGCCCTAGTAATGACGGCCTGCGGAAAAGGCCAACAGGCGACGCCCGCCGCACCTGACAAGGCGGCGACGCCGGCGCCGGCGCCGGTCGCGACCGTCGATGGCACAGCCATTTCGCGCACCGAATTCGAGATCTACCTGAAGAGTCTGTTGCGCGGACGGCCTGCGACCGAGCTCACGACGGAGCAGAAGAATCAGGTCCTCGATGAAATGATCAACATGCAGTTGTTGGCCGCCCAGGGCTTAAAAGACGGCGTGGACAAGGATCCGGATGTCACCGCGCAGCTCGGCGTCGTGCGCATGCGCGTGCTCGCGGATGCGGCATCGGCGAAGTATCTGAAGGATAAGGATCCGACGGATGCCGAGTTGCACAGCGAATACGACTCCGATATCGCAGCCATGGACAAGACCGAATATCACGCACGGCATATTCTGGTCGCGGACAAGGACAAGGCTGATGCGGTCATCAAGAAGATCAAGGGCGGCGCTAAATTTGAGGACGTCGCCAAGGCGGAGTCCACCGACAGTTCCAAGGCGAGCGGCGGCGACCTCGGTTGGTTCACGCTGACCCGCATGGCCAAACCGTTCGGTGATGCCGTGAAGGGATTGAAGAAGGGCGAAATGACCTCCGCACCCGTGCAGACCCAATTCGGCTGGCACGTCATCAAGCTGGAAGATACGCGCGAGACTGCGCCGCCTCCGTTTGAACAGGTGAAACAGCAGGTCGGCAACGGCGTCGTCCAGAAGAAGCTTCAGGCCTACGTGGAGGGCTTGAAGAAGACCGCCAAGATCGATAAAACCATGTAGTCGGAGCCTTGAGTGTCGTAGCGGACTCGTTCGAGTCCGCTACGATTTCAGCAGTTTCAAAAATGCCGCCTCATCGAGAATTTTGATACCGAGCTGCTGCGCCTTCTTCAGTTTGGATCCCGCCTCCGCGCCCGCGACCACATAGTCGGTCTTCTTCGACACGCTGCCGCTCACCTTTCCCCCCAGTTGCTGGATTGCCTCGGCGGCTTGTTCACGCGTGAGGGATTCGAGCGTGCCGGTCAACACGAAGGTCTTGTCGCGCTGTGCGCCGCCGCCGGCGCTCGCCGGTGCCGGGCGCGGCCATACAATCCCGGCGGCGAGCAACCGGTCCACCACCGCGGCATTGTCCGCATCGCGAAAATACGCGGCCACCTGCTTCGCCACCACCGGACCCACATCCGGGACTCGTTGAATCTCCTCCTCGCCGGCACGGCGTAGATCCGCAATTTCCGGAAAGTATTGCGCCAATGCCAGTGCCGTGGATTCGCCCACGTCCCGGATGCCGAGCGCATACAGGAACCGCGGCAAGGTGGTGTGTTTGGCGGACTCAATGGCCGATTGCAGTTTCTGCGCCGATTTCTCCCCCATGCGCTCCAGGCTCGCAAGCCGCGCGGCCGTCAGCGAGAAAAGATCCGCCGGCGTTGTCACCCAATCACCGTCGACGAGCTGCTCCACCAGCTTGTCGCCGAGACCCTGGATGTCCATGGCGCGGCGCGAGGCAAAATGCTGAATTTGTCCCTTGCGCTGCGCCGCGCAGCGGAGTCCGCCGCTGCAGCGCGCCACTGCCTGGTCGGCTTCGCGCACCACGGGATTGCCGCACACGGGGCACGCGCTCGGCAGGCTTACCAGCTGCGCGCCGGCAACCCGCCGTTCCGGCAGCACGCGGGCCACTTCCGGAATCACATCGCCGGCGCGGCGGATGACAACCGTGTCGCCGACGCGCACGTCCTTACGGGTCAATTCATCCATGTTGTGCAGAGTCGCGTTGCTCACCGTAACGCCGCCCACGAACGCCGGCTCCAAGCGTGCAACGGGCGTCAATGCGCCGGTGCGGCCGACCTGGAATTCAATGCCGCGCACCACGGTCAGCGCTTCCTCCGCGGGAAATTTATGCGCGATGGCCCAGCGCGGCGCGCGCGAAATGAACCCCAGTTGGCGCTGCAGATTCACATCATCGACCTTGTACACCACGCCATCGATTTGATAAGGCAGGGTCGCGCGCGCCGCGCCCATATCGCGGTAGTACTGAAGACATCCGTCGATTGACTCGACCACGGTCGATTGCGGGCATATCTTGAAACCCAGCGCGCGCAGCGCCTGCAAAGTTTCGCTGTGAAAGGGAGGAAGATCACCGCCCTCGACGAGGCCGACGCCATAGATGAACAGGTCCAGCGGGCGCGCTGCGGTCATTTTCGGATCCAGCTGCCGCAGGCTGCCTGCCGCGGCGTTGCGGGGATTGATGAAGCTCTTTTCGCCGCGGGCGGCCGCTTCCTCATTGAAGCGCCGGAATCCCGCGAACGGCATGAATACCTCGCCGCGCACCTCGAGCACCCTCGGTATCTTCGCGCCGCGCAGATTCAGCGGCAGCGCCTTGATGGTCCTTAAGTTCTGGGTGACATCCTCGCCGGTCTCGCCGTCCCCACGCGTCGCGCCTTGAACGAAACTGCCATTTTCATAGCGAGCGCTGACCGCCAAGCCATCCAGTTTCGGCTCCGCCGAATAGCGGATTGGCTCAGCTGCGCTAAGCCGCTCGCGGATGCGGCGATCGAAGTCCCGCACCTCATCATCACTGAATGCATTATCCAATGACAGCATGGCGACGCGGTGCTTGACCGCGCCGAACGCAGACACCGGCGCCGCGCCCACTCGCTGCGTGGGTGAATTGGGAAGCAGCAGCTGCGGGTACTGCGCCTCGAGTGCGCGCAGCTCGAGCATCAGCTTGTCGTACTCCGCATCGGGAACTTCCGGGTCATCCAGCGCGTGATAGCGGTAGTTGTACCGCTCCAGCACATCCCGCAGCTCCGCGGCACGCGCCGCAGCCTTCTTGGTCGGCTCGGTTGTCTTCTCCGCGCACACGACTTACGAGCCTCCTAGCCTCGCGGCAGCGCCGCCTGGAAGCGCGCCACGTCGTCGCGCAATGCCGCCGCGCGCTGCGGCGAGAGCGGCATGCCCTTATCGTCCTGCACCATGCCCGAGAGTTCCTGCGCAAGCCCGCGCGCCGCGCCGAGCAGCTCATCGATGGTCAAAAGAGGCTCGACCGGTCCCGGCAGCACGGCAAAGAGCGTGACGCCGCGAAACTCCTCGGAGGACATTCGCGCCACATCGAAGGTACCGGGCTCGATCAGGCTGGCAACGCAAAACAAACTACGGCCATCGACATGTCGGCGATGAAAAACCTGGTGGCGGCCATAGGCGAGGCCGTGCAACTCGAGCGCCGACAGCAGCGTGGCGCCGGACCAGCGCGCCTCGCCCGCCGCACACACGCGCAGCGTCACAATTTTTTGTTGCTCGCTGGCATTTGGCGCCTGCGCAAACGTGCCCGTGCTGCGATCCGAGGATTCCGGCAACAGCGTCGGAACCCGGCCCGGGGTGAGCCTGGCCGCCGGCATAAGGGGCACGGCCGGCGCCGGCGTCGAAGCGGTCATCGCATCGGGATTCACCATCATCGGGCCATCCAAGACGGGGACGTGATCGAAATCCCGGGTGTGGATACTCAAGGGCTCGAAGGGCGGTACGCCCCATTCGCGATCCTTGGCCTCGATGGTGACGGTCGTTGCGATGGCGGCATCGTCTTCGGGCGGATGGCGGGTTTCGAGCTCTTCACGAAATTCCGGTGATGGGCGAAACTCGGACGGTTGGCGAATTTCTGGTTGGCGAATTTCGGACGGCGGACGAACCTCGAGCGCCGGCGTGATCTCACGCAGTTGCGCATCGCCCGGCGCCTGCGATGAGCGCCGTCTTCCCCACCACCAAATGCCGGCAAGCAGCACCAGACTCAAGGCCAACAGGATCCAACGCAGCTGGGCAGCCATAAGTCTCGCGCGCTACATCGCGGCCATGCGCACAGCCTCATCGACATCCACCGACACAAGACGCGAGACGCCGGGTTCATTCATCGTGACGCCGACCAGTTGCGACGCCATCTCCATGGTGCTCTTGTTGTGCGTGATGAAAATGAACTGCACGCTGCGCGACATGTCGCGCACGATGTCGCAGAAGCGGCCCACATTGTTCTCATCCAGCGGCGCGTCCACTTCGTCCAACAGACAAAACGGTGCGGGGTTCAAGTCGAAAATCGCAAACACCAGCGCAACAGCGGTCAGCGCCTTCTCCCCGCCCGACAGCTGGCTGATGGTGCTGTTGCGCTTGCCGGGCGGACGGGCCATGACCGAGACACCGGCGGAATTCGACTCCTCGCCGGTCAATTCCAGATATGCATGCCCGCCGCCGAAGAGGCGCGGAAATTTTTCCTTGAGGCCCGCATTGACGCGGTCGAAAGTGTCCTGGAAACGCGTGCGGGTCTCGCGATCGATCTTGCGCATCGCCGACTCGAGGGTTTCCAGGGCGTCGGTCAAATCCTTGCACTGTCGATCCAAGTACTCTTTGCGCTCGGACTGCTCCTTGAATTCGCCGATTGCGGCGAGATTCACCTGGCCCAAACGTTCGATTTTTCCCTTGGTGTCCTCGAGCTGCGATTCCCAGGCTTCCACGGTCGCGTCCGCCGCAATCTGCGCCACCAGCACCGCGAATTCGAAATTCGTCGCCGTCAGCTGCTCCGCCACGCCCTCGCGGCGGATGCGCACTTGCTGCGCTGCCAGACGCGCTTCATCCAGACTGGCGCGGGCAGTCTCCAAGCGCTGGTCCACCGCAAACCGTGCCGCTTCATGCTCACGCAACATGCCGTCCAACTCGTCGCTGGCGATTCTTGCAGCGCGCAATTCCTCCTCGACCTCAGCGCGCTGACGTAATTCGCGCTCCAGCTTGAGCTGCGCCTCGGCGAGCGGCGCTTCGCCCTCCGCGATCTGAGCCAGCAGCTCCAGGCGGCGCGCATGCAGGTCCTCGAGCTGTTTCTCGAGACGGCCCACCGTGGTGATCAACGCCGTATGCGAGGAGCGCCGCGATTCCACCTGAACGGCCAGGTCGCGGGCATGTTGTTGTGCCGCCGCGGCAGTCGCACGTGCCCCATTTTGCTCTGTGCGCATCCGCTCGCGGTCTTGCTCCAGGTCCATGCGCTGCGGCTCGAGCGCGGCCAGCGCGTCGATGGCGGTTTCCATCCGCCCGCGCGACGCCCGCAGCTCGCCCTCGCTGCGCGCAAGCTCGACGCGAACATCGGCGAGCTCCGACTCGAGCTGCTCCAAACGCTTGGTCGCATCGTCAGTGCGGGCCTGGGCGGAATTCAGCTCCGCCCGTCGGTCGACATGCTCGCGGTGCAACCTGTTCACTTCGGTCTGCAAGCGCTCGCGCCGATCTTCGTGATCGCGAACCCGCTCGCGGGTGTCGTCCAGGCGCGCCTCGAGATCTTTTACGGCCTTTTCGAGCGAATCGACCTGAATGCCGATCTCGCGCAGCGTCTCTTCGCGCTCGATCACGCCCGTATGCGGATCCGCATCGCGCGACACGCGCAACCAGTCATTGCCCAGCCAGATTCCATCACGGGTGACGACCGATCCGCCGCCCTTCAGCCCGCGCCGCAACTTGAGAGCCTCCGCCAGGCTTTCGGCGGTCTGAACCGACGACAGCAGCGATCCCAGCACGGTGGTGCCTTGCACCTTCGCCTGCAATGAGTCGGCAGCGCGCACGCCGGGCACGCCTTCGGTGCTCACCACTGCCAAATAGCCGCCGTCGAAGCTGCCCAGAACATCCGTGACGCTGTCGAGGCCGTCGACGCAAACCGCTTCCAAATAAGATCCCAACACGGTCTCCACGGCGCGTTCCCAGCCCTTGTCCACCCGCAGCTGCTGCGCCACGCGCGGCCGGCGATCGAGCGACTGGGACTTGAGCCACTGGGTCACCTTTCCGGACGCCTTGCCCAACGCCGCCTGCTGCAGCGCCTCGGTCGAAACCTGCTCGCCTTGCGCCTGTTGCAAGCGCGCTCGAAGCGCATTGAGCGACTGACTCTCCTCGCGTTCGCGCTCGCGCGTCACCGAGATCTCCGACAGCAGCGTCTGCAGCTCGGCCGCGGCGGTCTCGCCCGCAATTCGAGCCGCCTCTGCGCGCTCGGTCAAGGTTTCCAATGCCACAGGGGGCTGCAGCTGAGCAAACGCCGCCCGTTCCGAATCCTGACGCTCCTGCTGCTGCAGCAAGCGCCGTTGCTGACTCTCCAATTGCTCGATGCGCGCGCGCTCCACCTGCGTCTCGCGCTGCCCGAGCGCTACCGCCTGCGCGTGGTTGTCCCAAGAGAATTGCCACGACGTCAGCGCTTGTTCGCAGCGCTCCAATGCCTGGGACGCGATTCGTTCGCTATGGTGCGCGGCGTCGAGACCCGGCACCATGGTCGAGAGCTCCATCGACAGCGACTCGAGCTGCACGCGATCAAGCTGTACCACGCGCGAAAGCTCGGCCGTTTGCGAATCGATCTGCTCCAAGTCGGATCTTTGGCGTTGGCGCAATTCGCGAGCGTACTCGATGCCTTGCTCGATCCGCGTGACCTCGGCACCCGCCTCGTAGTAGCGGCCCTGAATCGCGTTCAAGGCGTCGGCCTTGGTCGACTGGTCGGCGCGAATCCGTTCGATCTGAGCTTCGGCTTCGCGCAAATCCGCCAGCACTGCCTGCATCGCCGTCTCGCAACCGGAGGTCGCGGCATCGCGGACACCGGCCTCCAAATCCAGGCTTTGCAAACGCAACGCCAGCAATTCCGCAAACAACTTGCGCTCATCCTCTTTGAGCGTTTGGTAGCGGCGCGCCGTGGCCGCTTGGCGCTGCAAGTGGCGGATCTGCTTTTCCACTTCTTCGCGCAAATCGTTCAAACGGTCCAGATTTTCACGCGTATGCCCGATGCGGCTTTCGGTCTCGCGGCGCCGCTCCTTGTAGCGCGAAATCCCCGCCGCCTCCTCCAGGAAAGCGCGCAGGTCATCGGGGCGGGCCTCGATGACGCGCGAAATCATGCCCTGCTCGATGATGGCGTAGCTACGCGTTCCCAGGCCGGTGCCGAGAAACAGCTGCGTGATGTCCTTGCGCCGAACTTTGAGGCCATTGATGTAGTAGTCGGAAGTGCCGTCGCGGCTCACCGCGCGCTTGAGCGCCACTTCGTTGTAATTCGCGTAAGGTCCGCCGATCTTGCCGTCGGAATTGTCGAATACCAATTCCACCGATGCGTTGCCCAACGGCTTGCGGGACGAGGAGCCGTTGAAAATAACGTCGGCCATCGACTCGCCGCGCAAGTGTTTTGCGGAGATTTCCCCCATCACCCAACGCACCGCATCGATGATGTTGGACTTGCCGCAGCCGTTGGGGCCCACCACCCCGGTCAGGCTGCTGGGGAAGGTGACGGTCGTCGGATCGACGAACGATTTGAAGCCGGCGATTTTGAGTTTCGTTAAGCGCATTGTTCACGCGGTGTCGTGGGCCACTTGTGGCGCGTAGTGTAAAGTAAACGTCACACAGGTAAACCCCTTACGGTGATCGCTCCATCTCCGCCATGACTGAACCGACCTCGAGCCTCGAAGTTTTTGCCAATCCCGCGCCTGAGCGGGACTACACGATCCACATGACGATTCCCGAGTTTAGCTGCCTGTGCCCTAAAACCGGCCAGCCCGACTTCGCCACGTTGGAGGTCGACTACATTCCGAACGAGCGCTGCGTCGAATTGAAGTCGCTAAAGCTCTATATCTGGTCGTTCCGCAGTCGCGGCGCCTTCCATGAAGCGGTCACCAACGAGATATTGCGCGATCTGGTGGCCGCCACGGCCCCCCGATACCTGCGGATTGCGGCCAAATTCAACGTGCGCGGCGGCATTTACACCACCGTCGTGGCAGAACATCGAGCGGCCGGCTGGGTCGCGGCCGCGCCGGTCGAATTGCCCTAGGGAATTCGCTGCGCAATCATAGGCTTAAGTTCGCGAAATATGTTTTGCGCGCGGCCTGTACACGCATGAATGCGTCGGTATAATCGCGCGCTCTTTCGTTAGGAGGCGGAAAACTAAAATGCCCTCGAAGAAACCCAATAAAGCGGCTAAGCGGCCAGGTAAGGCGACACCCAAAAAAGCGACTCACAAAGCAGCCGCTCCTAAAAAGGCGGCACGGCCGCCGACGAAAGCAAAGCCAATGGCCACATCGAAGGTAACAGTGAAACCGACCAAATCCGCACCCAAAACCGTGAGCGCGAAGCCCGCGCTGACAAAACCAGCGCGCAGCAAACCGCCCGCGCTGAAGCCCGTGCCCGTGCCGGCAGCTGCGCCGCCGGCGCGAGCCGAAAAGATTGCCCCCATCAAGTTCGATCCTCGCCCGCTGGTGATGACGCGCCCGCTGCAAAACGATGAAGATGACGCCGAGGGTTCGGCATCAGCCAGCCTGCTGGCAGGCCCACGCAATGTAAAACCGTACATCGCTCGCCGCGGCGAGCAGTACATGAACAAGGAGCAGTTGGAGCACTTCGCCCGCATTCTGCAGAATTGGAAGCGCGACCTCATGGTGGAAGTCGATCGCACCGTGCTGCATATGAAGGATGAAGCCGCCAATTTTCCGGACCCAAACGATCGGGCCACCCAAGAGGAAGAGTTCAGCCTCGAGCTGCGTACCCGCGACCGCGAGCGCAAGTTGATTCGCAAGATCGATGAGGCGCTCAAACGCATTGAAGACGGCTCCTATGGCTATTGCCTGGAAACGGGCGAAGAGATAGGCATCAAGCGCCTGGAAGCGCGCCCCGTCGCGACCTTGTCGGTCGAAGCCCAGGAGCGGCGCGAGCGCCGGGAAAAGCAGTACGGCGACCGCGACGACCGGTACCGATAGCCCGCGCTACATCGGGCGGTTCGCCCCGAGCCCGTCGGGCGACCTGCATTTAGGCTCTCTCTTCACGGCGGCGGCGAGCTGCCTGGATGCCCGCGCCCACGGCGGACGGTGGCTGTTGCGGGTCGAGGATCTCGATCGGCCCAGAGAGGTGGCCGGCTCGGCAGAAGGGATTCTGCAAACGCTGGCGCAGTTTGGCTTTGAATGGGACGGACTGACACGGCAATCGGAGCGCGGCGAGTTCTACGCCGATGCGCTGCGCCAGCTGCAAGCCCAGCACCGCACTTTTGCCTGTACCTGCAGCCGCGCGCAGCTCGAGGATGAGCTGCGCTACCCCGGTACCTGCCGCGATCGGCCGGTTGCGCCGGAAGTGCCGGCCGCGATCCGGCTGCGAGTCGATTCCCGCGAGATCCGGTTTACCGACCGCATCCAAGGCACCTACCGGCAGGAGGTCGCGGCCGCGGTTGGCGACATCATCCTCAAGCGCCGCGATCAAATAGTTGCCTACGTGCTTGCGGTAGTGGTCGACGATGCCGCGCAGGGCGTTACCCACATCGTTCGCGGCGCCGATCTGTTGGATAACACGCCGCGTCAGATCTACCTGCAACAGCTACTGGGATACGCCGAGCCGCGCTACGCTCACGTGCCGGTGCTGACCGAACCCGACGGCAGCAAGCTGGCCAAGTCGCGGCGCAGTGTGGCGGCAGGCGCGGATTCTCCCCTGCCGCAGCTGCTCGCCCTCTTTTCATTGCTGGGGCTGGCGCCTCCCGCCTCGCTTAAGTCGGGACCAATCTCTGCAGCGTGGAGTTGGGCGATCGATGAATGGAGCGTCAATAAAGTACCCCGGCGTCTCGATTTGCGTGTAAGTGATTAATATCACTACAGAAAAATGCCGATTTGCCTTAGCGCTGCATTGCGCTATTCTTTGACTGGTAGTCTTTTAAGTGGTCAGACGTGGACTGGCACGGACCGGCATCCTCCGGTGGTGGCAGCCAACACGAGCGAGGAGCCCCATGAGCGAACCGCGAGTGATTAAAAAATATCCGAATCGACGCCTCTATGACACAGTCGAGAGCCGTTACATCACCTTGGCCGATGTCAGGCGGCTGGTTGTCGAGAAGATCGAGTTCGTCGTTGTTGACAAAAAAAACAGCGCCGACATTACGCGCAGCATTCTGCTGCAGGTCATTGCCGAACAGGAACATCTCGCCGAGCCCATCTTGAGCCAGGAATTCATGGTGGGCGTGATACGAGCCTACGGCACGGGCCTGCAGGGACAGGTAAGTCCGCATTTGGAACAGAGCTTGAAGCAGCTCTTGAGCCAACAGCCCGCAGCGGCGCTGCGCGCCAAGACGGTTACGGCGGTGGAACCGTCCCGTCCGCGCGTTGCGTCATAGCGCGCGGCGGCCGGCCTTGAGGTGACGCGCGATCGACGCGCGGCAGAGAATCTGCCGCGCCTGTTTGTTACGCCGCGTCGACGTTGCGCATGGATAAGCGCACTCGGCCTTGACGATCCACTTCCAGGACCTTGACG